>JBGPOB010000063.1:0-14261 GCA_041487815.1 Xanthobacteraceae bacterium
ACGACCTACAATGTCACGACCGACGTCACCAATTTCGCGGTCGACCGGTTCGTCATGTCGCAGAAAGTCGAGGCGCAGACGCTGCGCATCGTCGCCAACAATCAGGGCTATCAGATCAAGGGCGACATACGCATCGCCGGCACGCCGGCGGCGATTGAATATCGCAAGCTGCGCGACGAGCCTGACGCGCAGTTCAGGCTGCAGGCAACGCTCGACGACACGGCGCGCAGCCGCCTGGGATTCGATCTCTACGGCGCGGTCACGGGTCCGATTCCGGTGCGTCTAGCCGGCAAGGTCGCCGCCGCGCCGGACCGCGACAGCCGCTTCTCCGTCGAGGCTGATTTGACCCAGGCGACAATCGACAACCTGCTGCCGGGTTGGCAGAAGGCGTCCGGCAAGGCGACGCGGGCGAGCTTCACTTATGTGGCGCGGCCGAAATCGAGCCGGCTGGAAGATTTTGTGCTCGACGGGCCCGGCACCTCGGTCAAGGGCGCGATCGAGCTTGATGCTGATGGCGAAGTCAATTCTGCCAATCTTCCGGTGTTTGCAATCTCCGACGGCGACAAGGCTTCGATCAAGGCCGACCGGACGTCCGAGGGATTGCTCAAAATCGTCATGCGCGGCGACGTCATTGACGGTCGCGGCTTCGTCAAGGCCGCCATGGGCGGGCCCGCGCGCGGCAAGACATCGCAAGGCATCGCCGACCTTGATCTCGATGTTAAGCTTGGCGCCGTCGCGGGCTTCAACGGCGAGGCGCTGCGCTCGATCGAGGCGCGGCTGGTCCGGCGTGCCGGCGTGATCCGCAGCTTTTCTCTCGCCGGCAAGCTCGGCGTCGATACGCCATTGATCGGGGACCTGCGTGGAATGAACGGCAGCAAGCAGGTGATCTATATCGAAACCCGCGATGCCGGATCGCTGTTCCGCTTTACCGATACCTATCCGCGCATGCAAGGCGGGCAGATGTGGGTCGCGATGGATCCGCCGACGCTCGACCAGGCGCCGCGCGACGGCGTGCTCAACGTCCGCGATTTTTCAATTCGCGGCGAGGCGGCGCTCGATCGCGTCGTCGCCGGCACGCCGGGATCGGTTCCGAACGGTGTCGAATTCACGCGCATGCGTATCGAGTTCACGCGACTGCCGGGGCGACTGACGATGCGCGACGGCGTGGTGCGCGGGCCGGTCGTCGGCGCCACCATCGAGGGCTATATCGACTATGCCAACAACGACGTTCGCATGCGCGGCACTTTCGTTCCGCTCTATGGCCTCAACAATGCATTCGGACAAATCCCGATTGTCGGACTGTTTCTCGGCGGCGAGAAGGAAGGTCTGCTTGGCATCACCTACGAGGTCGTCGGGCAGCCCGGGCGCTCGATCTTGCGCGTTAATCCGATCTCGGCGGTTGCACCCGGCCTGTTCCGGAAATTCTTCGAATTTCCAAACGCGGCGACCGAACGTCCCGGTGCAACCGCCGGAGACCGCTTTCAGGATACGACGCGTTAGGCAAGCTCGAACGTTGGCGCGGTCCTGTTCGCAATCTTGCCGCATCACACTGGCTTCAGCAGCACATGGCGTACAATTAGCGATCGTCATGGCCGGGCTTGTCCCGGCCATCCACGTCTGCGCTTACGTTGGTTCGAAGGAAGGCGTGGATGCCCGCGACCCGCTGCGCCGTAGCGACAGCGAGGCGAGCAAGCGCGGGCATGACGGCGCTGAGAAACGGCTGCCAAATCATTCCGACTTGAGTGTCAGTATGCCTCTTTTTTTGCCGCCAGTTTTTAACAATACTCGCCCGCTGTCATCAAAATCACTTTCTTTAAGCCTGTAGTTTGGATCACTAATTCGTTGGTCTCCCAAATATACCGCTCCGTCTTTTACGAGTTGACGCGCATGGGTATTAGAGCTTGTAAATCCGAGTTGAGTGTTCGCGGTGAGGATTCCGTCTCCAATTCCCACGACGAGAATGGGCAAGTCTTCGCCCATACCACCCTGCTTAAATGTTGTTTCCGCTGATCTTGCTGCCTGCGCAGCCGCGGTCGCGCCATGCACCAATTCGGTGGCCCTATAAGCGAGCACTTTCTTGGCTTCGTTGATGTCCTGCCCGCGCAGCGCCGCAAGCCGCGCGATTTCATCGAGCGGCAGCACCGTGAACAATTTCAGGAACCGCTCGACGTCGCCGTCCTCCGTGTTGCGCCAGTATTGCCAGTAGTCGTAGGGCGAGACCATGTCGGCGTTGAGCCAGACCGCGCCGGCGGCGGTCTTGCCCATCTTGGCGCCGGACGACGTCGTGATCAGCGGCGAGGTCAGCGCGAACAGCTGCGCGTTCATCATGCGGCGGCCGAGTTCGATGCCGTTGACGATATTTCCCCACTGGTCCGAACCGCCCATTTGCAGCACGCAGCCGGTGCGCTTGTGGAGTTCGATAAAGTCGTAGGCCTGCAGGATCATGTAATTGAATTCGAGGAACGACAGCTCCTGCTGGCGCTCCAGCCTGAGCTTGACCGAATCGAAGGCCAGCATGCGGTTGACCGAAAAATGTCTGCCGACGTCGCGCAGGAAATCGATGTAGTTGAGGTCGTTCAGCCAGTCGGCGTTGTTGGCCATGATGGCGTCGCCCGGTCCGTCGCCGAACCGCAGGAATTTCGAAAAAACTGCGCGAATGCCCAGAAGGTTTTGACTGATGAGGTCGTCGGTCAGGACTTTACGGCTCTCGTCCTTTCCGGACGGGTCGCCGACGCGCGTCGTGCCGCCGCCCATCAGCGCGATCGGCTGGTGGCCGGTCTGCTGCATCCAGTAGAGCATCATGATCGGCAGCAGCGAGCCGACATGCAGCGAGGGCGCCGTGCAGTCGAACCCGATATAGGCGGTGACGCGGGATTTTTTCGCCAGCGCGTCGAGGACGTCCGGTTCCGAAATCTGGTGGATGAAGCCGCGTTCAGCGAGGACGCGCAGGAAATCGGACTTGAATGTGCGCATTGGCGTGCTCTTGGCTTTTGGTGTAACAGGTCCGGCCGGGGAATCAAACATGGACAGGCGATGGCGGCGGTGCACGCGATCGGCATGATGAGCGGCACGTCGCTCGACGGCGTCGATATCGCGGCGATCACGACGGACGGCGAGCGCATCGCGGCGTTCGGGCCGTCCGGCTATCGCGCCTATGCGGAGGCCGAGCGTGCGGTATTGCGCCAGGCGCTGGCCGAAGCGGTGACGCTGCGGGACCGCGCGGCGCGGCCGGGCATTCTGGCCGAAGCGCAATCGCTCGTGACCAACGCCCACGCCGAGGCCTTCGAGCAATTTGCCGCCGAACATAATATCGCACGTGCCGAGGTCGCGATCGTCGGGTTTCATGGGCAGACGGTGCTGCACCGGCCACAGCGGCGTCTGACGGTGCAGATCGGCGATGCCCGGGCGCTGGCGCAGCGCATCGGCGTGCCGGTCGCGCATGATTTTCGCGCCGCCGATGTTGCCGCCGGCGGGCAGGGCGCGCCGCTGGTTCCAGTCTATCATTGCGCGCTCGTCGAAACACTGCGCGCGCCGGGGCCCGTGGCGGTACTCAACGTCGGCGGCATCGCCAATGTCACCTATTGCAATGGCGCCGCGCCGCCGGTGGCGTGCGACACCGGGCCCGGCAACGCGCTGATCGACGATTTCATGCGCGCGCGCACCGGACGCGCGTTTGACGACAGCGGCGTCATGGCGGCGCGCGGTAGCGCGGATGCCGAATTCGTGGCGCGCGCGCTGCGGGATGCGTTCTTCGATCGGCCGCCGCCGAAATCGCTCGACCGCAATTCATTCGCGTACGACAAGATCGGCCTACCGGAACTTTCGATCGCCGATGGCGCCGGGACCTTGGCATTGCTGACCGCGGCCGCGGTCGCGCGCGTCGTGCCGCATCTTCCATCGCCTCCGGCGCGCTGGATCGTTGCCGGCGGCGGTGCGCGTAACAGGACGTTGATGGGATTCCTGGCCGAGAAGCTGGCGCCGGCGCGCGTCGAAACCGCGGACGCCGTCGGCTGGTCCGCCGATGCGCTCGAGGCGCAGGCTTTTGCTTTTCTTGCAGTGCGAAAGCTCAGGAAATTGCCGATCACGTTTCCGACAACGACCGGCGTGGCAACACCGATGCAAGGCGGATTGATCGTGCGTCCGGCCTGACTGCGCCGCGGGTTACCGGCGTTGGCGGTTGCGCCACGGTCCGCGAACCCATAGCATGACGGCGGGAGAGAAACGGTCGGGAGCATCGCGTTCGACGCAACGGTGTAGCGTTGGCGCTTGTCCCGCTGTGTTGCACCTCAACACGCGGAGGAAATCATGCCAAAAACCTACAACACGCTGATCATGGGCGCGTCCTATGGTTCGCTGCTCGCTTCCAAGCTGATGTTTGGCGGTCACAATGTGGTGCTGGTCTGCCTGCCCGCCGAAGCCGACCTGATCAACGCGGAAGGCTTTCGCGTGCGCCTGCCGATCAAGGGCCGCAAGGACCCGATCGAAATCGACTCGCGCAAGCTGCCCGGAAAAGTCTCCGCAGCCGGCCCCGGCAAGGTCAATCCCGCCGACTACGATCTGATCGGGCTTGCGATGCAGGAGCCGCAATACCGCTCGCCCGGCGTACGCGAGCTGCTCGATGCGGTGGGAAAATCGCGCGTGCCGTGCATGTCGATCATGAACATGCCGCCGCTGCCCTATATCAGGCGCATCCCCGGATTGAACATCGAGCCCCTGAAGGCGGCCTATACCGATCCGAGCGTGTGGGACAGTTTTGATCCCGGCACCATCACCTTGTGCAGCCCGGACCCGCAGGCCATCCGCCCGCCGGAGGAGAAGGTCAACGTGCTGCAGGTGACGTTGCCGACGAACTTCAAGGTGGCGCGCTTCGATTCCGACGCGCACACCGCGATCCTGCGCCATATGCAGGCCGACATCGAGGCGATCCGCTTCGACACCGGGAGCGGCAAGATCGAATTGCCCGTCAAACTCAAGGTGCACGATTCGATCTTCGTGCCGCTGGCCAAATGGTCGATGCTGCTCGCCGGCAATTACCGCTGCATTACCAGGGACGGGATGCGAACCGCGCAGGAGGCGGTCCATTCCAACCTCGAAGAATCTCGGTCGGTTTACAATTTCGTGTTCGACCTCAGCGTCAAGCTCGGCGCGTCGCCCAGCGATCTCGTGCCGTTCGAGAAATATGCCGCCGCAGCGCAGAGCCTGACCCGCCCGGCCTCAGCCGCGCGCGCGCTCAACAACGGCGCGCCCAACATCGAACGCGCCGACAAGCTGGTTCAGCTGATCGCCAGACAGAAAGGGCTGCGTCATCCGGTCATCGATGCGACCGTCGCGCTGGTCGACGCGCGGCTGGAGGCCAATCGCAAGAAGGCCGCCGCCTGATCGCACGCGCACGCGCAATGACGCTGCAACAGAACACCGACCGCGTCCAGACCACCCACATCGGCAGTCTGCCGCGTCCGCACGATCTACTCGATCTGATGAAGGCGAAGTACGCGGGCACGTCCTACGACCCGCAGGCTTTCGACGCCATGCTCGCGCGCGCCGTCGCGGACAGCGTCCGCCAGCAGGTCGCCTGCGGCATCGACATCGTCACCGACGGCGAATTCTCAAAACCCGGATTCTTCACCTACATCCAGGAGCGGCTCGAAGGCTTTGAGCGGCGGCCCCATCAGAAGGTCAAGCTGTTTGCGCGAGAGGTGGCGGCCTTTCCGGAATACTACGCCGAATATTTCAAGCAAGCGATGATGGGCGGCGCAATCGTGCCCCTGGCTCCGGTGGTTTGTGTCGGCCCGGTCAAATATCGCGGCGACAAGCTCGTTGCGACCGACATCGCCAACGTCAAATCGGCCGCGCGCGCCGCGGGCGTGCCCGATCATCACGTGTTTCTGCCTGCAACCGCTCCCTCGGGCGTCGGCATCAACGAATATTATAAATCGGCCGAAGACTATTTTCATGCCGTCGCCGCCGAAATGGCGAAGGAGTACCGGGCAATCGTAGAAGCCGGTCTGCTGGTGCAGATCGACGATCCGTTTCTGTCGGATATTTTTGCCGAGCCGGATCTTGACGACGCGCAAAAAAAGCGCCGCGCCGAAATCTACGTCGAGGCGGTAAACAGCGCGCTGATAGGCATTCCTGCGGAGAAGGTGCGCTTCCATACCTGTTACGGCATCAACGAAGGCCCGCGCATTCACGAGGCGGCGCTGTCCGACGTCATCGGCTTCATGCTGAGGATCAACGCCGGTTCCTACAGCTTCGAGGCCGCCAATCCGCGCCACGAGCACGAGTATCACCTGTTCGAACGCATCAAGGTGCCGGATGGCAAGGTGCTGTGCCCCGGCGTCATCACGCACGCGAGCAACATCGTCGAGCATCCCGAGCTGATCGCCGAACGCATTCTGCGCTACGCCAACCTCGTCGGTCGCGAAAACGTCATGGCCGGCAGCGATTGCGGCTTCTCGTCGCAGGCGCTCTACAAGACGGAGGTTCATCCGACCGTGGTGTGGGAAAAGTTCAAGGCCATGCGGCAAGGCGCCGACATTGCGACCGAGAAATTGTGGAAATAGACTTGCGCGACCGCGCGTCTGGCGATGCGACTTCGGGCGCGGGGCTGCGCTACCCCATTCCGCTTACGCGTCGTTCGGGCTTGGTGGTCGCGCCGGCGACAGGGCGCCTGTCAAGCCAGTTGGCGCCTTCGGCCGTCGGCGTATCAGCCTGACGATCGGAGAAACGGCTGGCATTGGCAAACTCATTTGCATGGTAATGGCAGGGACTTGTCGCGCATGCATTGTGGATTCTAGCTTGCCAAAGACTGCCGTATCTTTGTGCCCGGCAATTTGCCCGTCCGGCCGACAAATTCGCCGTACTCGTCGATGGGGCGCGGCCGGCCGAAGAAGTATCCCTGGACTTCCTGACAGCCCTCGCGCGACAGAACCTTCAGCTGGTCCGCCGTTTCAACGCCTTCTGCGAGCACCGGCAGTTCCAGGCCGCGTGCCAGCGAGATAATTGCCCGCACGATCGCAACCGACTGCAGATTGTGATCGATATCGGAGATGAATGCCCGGTCCACCTTGATCTTGTCGAATGGAAAGGACTGCAGGTAGGACAGCGAGGAATATCCGGTACCGAAGTCATCCATCGCGACCCGAACGCCCAACGCTTTGAGTTGTCGCAGTATCGCAATCGCCTTTGCGAAGTCGTCGACCAGAACACCTTCGGTTATTTCAAGCTCGAGTCTGCCGGGCGAGAGACCGGTCTCCAGCAATACGGAATGGACTTGCCCGACCAGATCCCCATGGCGGAATTGTATTGGGGACAGGTTGATCCCCACGCGCAACTTGTTCGGCCAGGAGGCCGCCTCCCGACAACCTTCACGCAAAATCCATTCGCCGAGCGCAAATATCGCCCCGCTTTCCTCGGCAAGCGGAATGAAAATGCCGGGCGGCACGGTACCGCGTGCCGGGTGCGTCCAGCGGGCCAATGCTTCGAACCCGATAACTTCGCCGTTGATCTTGGTTTGTGGCTGGTAGTGCAGCGTTATTTGGCCCAGCGCGATCGCAGATTGCAAATCGTGTTGCAGAGACCGCCGTTCCCGCAGCCGCTTATCCATCTCGGAATCGAAAAATCGAACCGTCCCGCGACCATCGGCTTTCGCGCGGTAGAGCGCGGCGTCTGCATTACCGAGCAGCGTTGGTAGATCGGGTCCGTCGGTTGGGTAGATTGCGACCCCGATGCTCAATCCAATCCGTAGGGCTTGTCCTCGAATCTTGAATTCGGCCGCCGCGGCATCGAGCAATCGTTCCGCTAGCGCTTCGGCGGTTGCAGGCTGCTTGCCTCCGGAAACGATGATGACAAATTCGTCGCCGCCGACGCGAGCGAGAAACTCCGTGCCCGCGGCTTCCTTCAACCGGCGGGCAACTTCGACGAGTACCATATCCCCGGTCGCGTGACCGAACACATCATTCGCGTCCTTGAAATTATCGAGGTCAATGGACACCGCCGCGAATGGTTCTTGACCTGCATCCGGCGCCAGCATCGCTTGGATTTTTTCCATGAACGCCGCCCGATTGGGCAGTTCGGTAAGAACGTCATGGTGCGCCATATAATCAATGCGTTTTCTGGCCTCGATACTCTCGGTAACATCCTGGCTGACCGTAAGCAGGTATCGTGGCTCACCATTTTCACCGAGGACCGGGAGCCGTTTCGAATTGATAATTCGCTCGCCGCGGTCGCGGGTTATCATCGGGTGCTCGGCAATCAGCGGCTCGAACGGCGAGTTGAGTAGTTGGCGATCGTAGGAATCGATCGTTTCAGCGAGGTCCTTAGGATAAACGTCGTGCGCGGTTTTTCCGATGAACGCATCGCGCGAGGCCCCGTAGAGCCTCTCGCCGGCCTGGTTGATCAGCAAATATTTGAGATCCCGCGCGTCCTTGACGACAATAGTCGCCGGAACGTTTTCGACAATCATGTTCAAGAATTCGCGCGTGCTGCGCAATTCTTCTTCCGAGCGCTTGCGAACGGTGACATCGATCGCGGCGACAATCGTTGCGGATCGCCCCTCGTATAAGAGCGGCCGCGAAAAGATTGAAACGTCGATGACAGTCCCATCGGCCTTCTTGTGGCGCCACGTCCGCTCGATTGCATTGAGGCCCGTACTCGTCCTGACAATCTGGCGCAATTCGTCCTTGTCTTCCGCCGGACGAATGTCGAGCAGCGTCATCGCCAGGAACTGCTCGCGGCTATAGCCGTAGTGCTGTATTGCCGCGTCATTGACCGCGAGGAAGCGCAGTGTTTCCCGCTCAAAAAGCCACATTGGCAGCGGGTTACTATCGAACAACAGACGGAAGGATGCCTCCCGGCGTTTCAGTTCCGTGATGTCCAGGCGAACTGAAATCGTGCCGCCGTCGGCGGTGCGCCGCTCCTCGATCTGTACCCACTGATTCCCCGCGAGTTGTTGTTCTTCGGAGTGGGAAGGTTGCGCCCGACGCGCCAGCCGTTCGGCAATCCACGCTTCTTCACGTCCCCGCGCCTCGGCAATCCGCCCAAGCCTGGTGCGCTCTCGCAGAAAGTCCTCAAAGCGCATGCCCACGGCGATATGCCCGTCGTTGGGGTACATTTCGGTGTAGCGGCTGTTCCACAAGACATAGCGATCATCGGCGTCAAACAGTGCGATGCCTTCGGGCACGACCTCCAGCGCATCGCGCAGCCGCGTGTGGGCGGCCACCGCGTCACGTTCCGCGCGTTCGGCGTTTGCGCGCGCCGTCGCGGCGTCCAGCTCGACTTTTCGCTGTTCCGTAATATCTTCATGCGTTGCAACCCATCCGCCGCCGGAAATTGGGTTGGTGAAGGTGCGAATGCAACGGCCGTCCGGAGTTTCGATCAGCGTGGTAGAAGGCTTGCCCAGCGCTATGTTTTCCATAATGTCGCGGCAAATTTTTTCGGCGTTACCGGTGAGCGAGCCAACATCAATACGGTGCTGGACGAGTTCGAGCAACGAGCGCCCCGGCTGCACCACATTTAGCGACAGCCCAAACATCTCGATGTAGCGCCGATTACACACAACAACGCGTGCCGCCGCGTCAAACATGCTCATGCCTTGCGACATGTTGCTGAAAGCTGTTTCAAGCTGCCGCTCGCGTTCCTGCAGTAGTATTTGGGTCTGCCGCTGTCGGGGCAACCACGCACGTGCAATCAGGAAGAACATCGCGGCAATCGCGACCGCTGCCACGATCGCGGCGACCACGAGAAATCTCGCTTGCTCGCGCCACTGCGCTATCGCCATCGACTTTAGCGCGGAGACCGAGACCGCCAGAGGGTAATGCGCCAGCCCCACTACCGTCGCAAGCTGCTCGTCGCCGTCGAGCGTCGTCGCAGTTTCAGTTCCAAGCTCGTGCAAGCGCGAGAACAACTGCCGGCGCGCTTGAAAATCTTTGCTGGCAGGATCCATCGCGGCGTCTGAATGCGGAACGCGCGCCAGCAATGTTCCGTCGCTGCGGAACAACGAGATCGCCGCACCGTTCCCCAATGCAATCGAGCTGAACAGGTCTTCAAAATACGATTGTTGTATTGCTCCGAGAATGACGCCAAGAAATTCGCCGTCGGAATCGGTCACTTTGCGCGCGAGATGAAATGTCCATTTCCGAGAGCCGCGAATCTGGGCCGGTTCACCCAGAATGCTCATCGAATCCTTGTTCGCCCTGAGGGCTTTGAAGTAGTCGCGATCCGCCACGTCGATCAGCGGGATTGGCCACTTGCGCGAATAGTTGAGCAGCACGCCGTCGGCATTAACCAGAGTCAGGGCTTCGAGCTGCGGTAACCCGCTGATCTTGTCCGCGAGCATCTCGTGCACATCCTTGGCGGACAGGCGTCGATCGAAGGCTTCTCTGGTTTTGATGTCGAGCGAACGGATGCGTTCGATTACGCTCGCTTGGACAAGTTCAATCGATTGCAGTGCACGTTCGCTGTTCTCGGCAAGCGCGCGCGCGGTGTTGCTGATCTCGCGCTTGCTGTCCGCAAGCGCGCGCTCGCGAAAGTTGAAAACCAAGAGCGCCGTGGACACGGTGTCGACCGCGATCAGCAGCACGGCGCACGCGACCAGCAAGGTCACATGCCAGCGCCGGGTATTGCTCCCCAAAGTGGTGCCGCTCGCCTGCAATTCAGGATCTCTCGATGCAAAGGAAACGTCCTCACTATGCCCAGAATTTGATTAAAGTTTTGTTTTTACAGGCGCTTTAATGTGATGAAGGCGTCGGCGGATGCGCTCGGGGGTCGCCAATGCAAGCAACCTGGAGGCGAGGCGCGTCGCGGGGCACCGGCCGATTTGGCAGATTGCAATGGAATCAAAGGACTAGACGACGGCTCGGGTCGTCGACAATTGCCGGCGGCGAGACGAAATTCCGTGCCACGACCACGCGCTTAGCGGGCGTTGATGGCAGTGCCCACATGGCAGTGGGATACCGCTCCGCGGTCCGACGCCGTGCGCTCCCTCGGGCGAGACGGTAAGGACCCCTCGCGGGGGCCTTCACCCCGTCCGTCTTCCCCTTGGCTCGGGCTTTACGGTGGCGCCGGCGGCGAGGCGCTTGTCGAGATAGCCGGTGACCTCGGTCATCAGCACGTCGATCTTGCCGTCGAAGAAATGGTTGGCGCCGGCAACCACTTTCTGGTCGATGACGATGCCCTTTTGCGTCTTGAGTTTCTCGACCAGGGTGTTGACGTCCTTGTGCGGCACCACCGCATCCTTGTCGCCGTGGATGATCAGGCCCGAGGACGGGCAGGGCGCCAGGAACGAGAAGTCGTAGAGGTTCGCGGGCGGCGCGATCGAGATGAAGCCCTCGATCTCGGGCCGGCGCATCAGGAGCTGCATGCCGATCCAGGCGCCGAACGAGAAGCCGGCGATCCAGCAGGCGCGCGCTTCCGGCACGATGGTCTGCGCCCAGTCGAGCGCGGAGGCAGCGTCGGCGAGTTCGCCGATGCCGTGGTCGAACGAGCCCTGACTGCGGCCGACGCCGCGGAAATTGAAGCGGAGAACGGCGAAGTTGCGGTGCGCGAAGGCGTAATAGAGCTGGTAGATGATCGCGTGATTCATGGTGCCGCCGAACTGCGGGTGCGGGTGCAGCACGATGGCGATCGGCGCGTGCTTGACCTTGGCGGGATGGAAGCGGCCTTCGATCCGCCCGGCCGAACCGGTGAAGATGATCTCGGGCATAGGTAAAAAAACCTCTCGGGACCTGTCTCGCGCCGGATTTTCCGGCAGGTGCCGCCGCGCTTGACGCGCCGGGCCGGGGGACGTAGGTCTTTTTAGAACAATTCCAGCTATTTAGAGCGGTTCTAAAGAGTCGGAAACGTGAGCGCGAAACGCGCGGCAAAAATTTTCGCGAAAGACGCAGCGGGCGGCTTTCTATCATGAGTGGCAGGGCAAAAAGCAAGTGTTTTGCACGGGTTTGAATAATACCGGCAGGCTGGGCTGGCGATGAGCATGCGCGCCTATCTCGACTGGAACGCGACCGCGCCGCTGCGCGCGGAGGCGCGCGCCGCCATGGTCGCGGCGATGGAGGTCGTCGGTAACCCGTCCTCGGTCCACGGCGATGGCCGCGCCGCGCGGCGCATCGTCGAAAACGCGCGCGCGGAGGTCGCCGCGCTTGTCGGCGCGGCGGCGCGCAACGTCGTTTTCACGTCGGGCGGGACGGAGGCCAACATCCTGGCGCTGACGCCGCGGCTCGAGCACGGCGCCGACCGGCGCCGGCGCGACCTGCTTCTGGTGTCGGCGGTGGAGCATCCTTCGGTCCGGGCTGGCGGGCGATTTCCGGCCGACTCCGTGCGCGAACTCACGGTAAACCGGCAGGGAATCGTCGATATCTCCGCGCTGGCGGCCGCCGTTGCCCCACTTCAGGCCGACGGCGCTGGGTTTCTCGTATCGGTCATGCTTGCCAACAATGAAACCGGCGTCATTCAGCCGGTCGCGCAGGTGGCCGACATCGTCCACGCTGCGGGCGGTCTGATGCATGTCGATGCGGTCCAGGGCGCAGGAAAAATTCCATGTGATATCAATCGTTTGGGTACAGATTTAATGACCATCGCCGCGCACAAGCTGGGTGGCCCGAAGGGCGTCGGTGCGCTCGTCAAGGCGAACGAAGATCTGCGTGTCGATCCGATCCTCACCGGCGGCGGCCAGGAGCGCGGCGCGCGCGCCGGCACGGAGAACGTCGCCGGGATCGCGGGTTTCGGTGCGGCGGTTGCCGCGGCGGGGCGTGGACTGGGCTTCTATCCACAGTCTGTGGCCGCGCTGCGCGACGCGCTGGAGCGCGAACTGCGCAAAATCAGCCGCGAGACGGTCATTTTTGGCGCGCCCGATACCGCGACAAACTCGCCAGCACGGTTGCCCAACACGACCCTGTTTGCCGTCCCCGGCGCCACGGCCGAAACCTCGCTGATCGCACTCGACCTCGATGGCATCTCGGTGTCCGCCGGCTCGGCCTGCTCGTCAGGCAAGGTTGCGGCCTCCCATGTGCTCGCCGCCATGGGCGTGCCGGCCGAACTCGCGGCCTGTGCGCTTCGCTTAAGCCTCGGCCCGACGACGTCGCAGGCGGAAATCGATATGTTCCTGAATGCTTGGATCAAGCGCCTTGCGGGCTTATCTAAGGATAGACACGAGCTTGCCGCATAATCGAACCAAGGGTGCAGCCAACGCTGAGCCAACAACCATAGGCCATTCAACCCGCGGTCCTTGAAACCGCAGTGGAGATAGAAATGCCGGCCGTGCAGGAGACCGTCGAGCAGGTCCGCCGTATCGACGTCGATCAATATAAGTATGGGTTCGAGACGCAGATCGAATCCGAGCGGGCGCCGATCGGGCTTTCCGAGGACACCGTCCGCTTCATCTCGGCGAAGAAAAACGAGCCGGCCTGGATGCTGGAATGGCGGCTCGCCGCTTATCGCCATTGGCTTACCATGGACGAGCCGACCTGGGCGCGGGTCGAATATCCGAAGATCAACTATCAGAACATTTACTACTACTCGGCGCCGAAACGGAACGCGACGCTGACGTCGCTCGACGAAGTCGATCCGGAAATCCTCAAGACTTACGAAAAGCTCGGCATTCCGCTGCGCGAGCAGGAAATGCTGGCGGGCGTCGCGCGGCCGGAAGGCGAGCGTCGCGTCGCCGTCGACGCCGTATTCGACTCGGTCTCGGTCGCCACCACCTTCAAGGAAGAGCTGAAGAAGGCCGGCGTCATCTTCATGCCGATCTCGGAAGCGCTGCGCGAACATCCCGATCTCGTGCGCAAGTATCTCGGCACGGTCGTGCCGGTCGCCGACAATTTCTTCGCGACCCTCAACTCCGCGGTGTTCTCCGACGGCTCGTTCGTCTATGTGCCGGAGGGCGTGCGCTGCCCGATGGAGCTCTCGACCTATTTCCGCATCAATGAGAAGAACACCGGTCAGTTCGAGCGCACGCTGATCATCGCCGAGAAGGGCTCCTATGTGAGCTACCTCGAAGGCTGCACCGCGCCCATGCGCGACGAAAACCAGCTGCACGCCGCCGTCGTCGAGCTGATCGCGCTCGACGACGCCGAGATCAAATATTCGACGGTGCAGAATTGGTACCCCGGCGACGCCGAGGGCAAAGGCGGCATTTTCAACTTCGTCACCAAGCGCGGGGATTGTCGCGGCGCGCGCTCGAAGATTTCATGGACGCAGGTCGAGACCGGCTCGGCGATCACCTGGAAATACCCGAGCTGCATCCTGCGCGGCGATTTTTCGCGCGGTGA
>JBGPOB010000064.1:0-14106 GCA_041487815.1 Xanthobacteraceae bacterium
AAAAGCTTTCACGCCAGCCTCGATCGGCCTGACGCTGGCGACCCGCAACCTGATGGCCGACCTGCGCTCGGCCGGCGCGATCACGTCCGGGCCGAAGCCGTTTGCGCCGCGCGACCGCTCGGCGTTCCTCTCCGCGCTCGATCATGCAATCGTGCGGCTCATTCGCGCGGGGTTCGGGCGCGGCGCGTGACACCGCAGGACCGCACGATCATCCCGCGCCTGCTTCCGCCCTCCCCCACCCTGTGCCATCCTCGCCAGCCTAATCGGCGCGCCGCCGGAACATTTCGCGATGAAGCTCGTCCCAAATCGAGAGTGCGGGGAATGCACCGTCTGCTGCAAGGTGCTGCTGATCGACGACCCGGAATTTCAAAAGCTGCCGGGCACCCTGTGTGCGAACTGCAAGGAAGGCGGCGGTTGCCGGATTTACGACACGCGCCCGTCGCCGTGCCGCGGATTTTTTTGCGGCTGGCGGGTTTTGCCCGGGCTCGGCGACGAGCTGCGGCCCGACCGCAGCGGCATCCTCATCCGCCTCATGCGCGACAACATCCCGCCGGGGCTCAATCCGGTGGGCTACTACTTTCTGCTCTATGCGCGGACGGACGTCATCGGCGCGGGATTTGCCGACTTCCTCAGCCGGCTGGTCGCCAATCGCGACGCGGTGTTTCTGGCGGTGCGCGGGCCGGACGGATTTTCCGACGGCGGCGTTCTTTTGAACGCGCACCTCGCGCCCGCGATCGCGGCGGGCGACAAGCCCAGGGTGTTGCGCATCCTCAACGACGCGCTCGTAGCGCTCGCCAAAAACAAGTTCGTGCCGGCCGCGTTCAAGCACGGCCAACGCGCGCGCTCCGGCTGAGGCGGGGCTTAATCGCAACGGGCGCCTGACGGTCGGGGGCCGCACGCGATCAAATATGCTAGGGTTGCCGCCATGATGAAGAGCGAGCCGATCCCGATCGAGAAGATTTACGTGCCGATGAAGCGGCGCGCGACGCTCCGGCCCGAAACGGTGCGGGAACTGGCCGGGAACATGCTGGAACACGGGCTGAAAACGCCGATCCTGGTGCGGAGCGACGGAGAGCGCTTCGTTCTCGTCGAGGGCCTGCACCGGCTCGAGGCCGCGAAATCGCTCGGCGAAACCACGATCGCGGGCTATCTCGTGCAGGCACAGAAATTTTAGCAGCGGCCGACGTTTTCGTCGGCGAACGGAATTTGTAAAGCCGGCACAAGGATTTCGCCGCGCGCGCGCGCCGGCGCGGCATCGTCCTCCGCATGCGCCCCGCGACTTGTAATATTTTGATCGCATTATGGCCGCAATTTACGGGCTTTAAGGGCCTCCGGCTGGGTTCGCATCAGGCGAATCATCCGTCCCCGAAACAAGCAACAGGATGCGGCATGGCTTATAACAGCCCACTCTTTCTTGCGTTGACTGCGATCGCCCTTCTCGTCACTGCGGGCCTCGCGGAAGCCCGCAGTCCGCAATCCGGCATCGCCTCGGTCTATTCCGGCGGCCGCACCGCCAACGGCGAACGCGCCCACCCCTCTCGCATGACGGCGGCGCATCGCACGCTGCCGTTCGGCACGCTCGTGCGCGTCACCAACCGGCGCAACGGAAAATCCGTGGTCGTGCGCATCAACGACCGCGGCCCGTTCCGGCGCGGCCGCGTCATCGACGTCACGCCGGCGGGCGCGCGCGCCATCGGATTTCGCGGGCTGGCGCCGGTAACGCTGACGGTCGTCAGCCAGAATTAGACCTGCACGCGCGGCCGGCTTCGCGCCGGCGCGACAATCTGCAACCCCCGGAACACGTCCGGGGGCGGGCATTTTCGGGATCGCACCCTAGCCCAGCACCGCGCTGGCGATCATCGCGAGGCAGGTGACAAAGCCCGCGGCCGGGATCCAAAGCGGGATTTGCAACACCCGCTCGTGCGCGGGCGTGCCCTTGTACCGGATGCGCAGCAGCGACAGGTTGACCAGCGCAAACACGGTGAGCGTGGCGATCGAGGTTGCCTCCGCCAGCCGCTCGAACGGCACCGTGAACGCGAAGACCATGATTGCGACCGCGACGCCGGCGGTTGCGAGGAGCGGCGTTCCGGTCCGCTTGTGAACCTGGCCGAATACGCGCGGCAGATCGCCCTGGCGCGCCATGCCATAGACGACGCGCGAGGCCATGGTCATTTCGGCGAGAATGGTATTGAGCGTGGCGACAATGGCGATGGCGCTGATGGTGGCGGGGCTCACCTGCGCGACCTCGCGGAACACGAGACTGAGCGGCGCCGGCGAGGCCGCGAGCCGTTCGATCGGCACCGCCGCAACCGCGATCGCGGCGACCGCGACATAGAGCAGCGTGGTCAGAACAAGCGTCAGCGCCATGGCGCGCGGCAGGCTTTGATGCGGCGTCTTGGTTTCCTCAACGACGTTGACGAGGTCTTCGAACCCGATGAAGGCGAAGAAGGCCAGCAGGCCCGCGAAGGCGATGCCCGACAGCGTGGCAAAGTCGGGGCTTGGAACTTCCAGCATGACATTTGCCGCCGGCACCCCGGCATGGACGGCCGCGACGACGATCGCCACCAGGCCGCCGACCTCGATAATCGTGAACAGGCTGGCGATCACGACCGATTCCAGAATGCCCCAGGCCGCGATCAGGGCGAGCACGGCGACCACAATCACCACAACCATTGGCGTTGGCGCGTCGACGAATTGCCGGATGTAGCCGGCCGCGCCGAGACTGACGGCCGCCGACGAGATCATGCCGGTGGCAACCATCAGCAGGCCGGTGAAGGTCGACAACAGCCGTGAATTGAATGCCGCCCTGACATAGGCGGCCTCGCCCGCGCTCACGGGGTAACGGGTGCAGAGTTCGGCATAGGAGGCGACCGTCAGCCCCATGACGATGGCGGCGGCGACGAAGGCCCATGGCGCATGCACGCCGGCATGCGCCGCCACCGCGCCGACCAGCACATAGATGCCGGCCCCGACGGTGACGCCGGTGCCATAGAGCACCAGGAGCGGCAGCGTCAGCCGCCGTCGCAGCGCCGCCGCAGGCTCGGCCGGGCCTTCATCGCTCATCGGATACTTCCTTTAGCAGCGGCAACGCGGGGTCGGTAATTGGCAAAGTTCAGTCGCCTGGCGCAAATGCGAGCGTTGCCGCCATCACGTGGCCGGTGGCTCATGCAGTTGCCTATCCTAGTACCGCCCGGCAGAATGGGGGGTACGATAGGGGAGGTTGGCATAGGTCGGAGCTTATCAAGAATTCGGCGCGGACGATCGTTTCCGAAACCGGCAAGGCGCGGGGCCATCAGCTGTCGGTGTCGCTTGTCGCACGCTCCAGCGCGGTGCGGCCGCACCTTCGCGGCGACGTCACCGGTCCGCACATGGTCGAGAACAGCTTCCGCAGGGCCTCTACCGCGCGCAGATTTCGCACGACGTCGCGCGAATTTGGCCAGTACATGATGAAGCGCGGCGAAGCGCCGGGGTTGCTACCAACCTGCGCAACATCATCGCAATCGCTGGCTGATTCAGCTGCCGAAAGATGTCCGGCCGAGCGCGTGCCGGCGCTTAGGGCTTGTTCTTTCGCATTCGCATCCCGGTGCGGTAGATCAGGTGCTTCGGTGGGCGCACGGTGTTGCGTTTCATGGAGGGCGCGATTGGCCCTGCAACGACTGCCGCCGCGGCGACGGCTTCGGCAGCGGCGAGGACAAGCGCGGCTTCGATCGCCTCAAGCTCCTTGCGACGGCGGTCGAGCGGCTTCCAACGCTGCGTCAGCTCGCGAAAATAGGAATCGCTGCCGGTGCGATCCGCCTTGGCCCAGGCAAAGCGCGAACTGGTCGAGGCGAGTTGCGTCTTGTTCGAATTCGACATTTTCTTGTCGGAATGAATGTTGGCAATTGGTGTCATGGCCGCCGCATTGGGCGCGCGCGGCACCCTCTTGGCAACCGCAACCGACGCTAGATTGATAGTCTTAAACTATCGTTCTGGAGATACTTCGAATCCTCGTTATTCGCGCAATAATGTTCGATCCGATTGCGCCTGATTTGCTGAATTCCCGCAGGCGGCCGTCGCCGAGCGCTACTGCGATCTGCCAGGACAACAAGCGATGATCCGAAAACTTCGATCTGGAAAGTATCGCCTCTATTCGCGTAACGCCGATCCGAAGACCGGCAAACGCCGCAATCTTGGCACCTTCGCGACCAGGACCGCCGCGGAGCGACACGAGCGCGCTATTCAGTTCTTCAAACGACAGCCAACACGCCGGTGATTGCTGGCCATTCGCCGCATGGCGGTAATTTGCCACGTCATTGCCCCGAATATTTACGTGTATAGTGACGCCCATGCGGCACGCGCTCGTCAAACACAGTGGCTTGCAATGGGGCTTGCGGGATGGCCCGCCGATGCTCGCCCGCAATGCCTGCGCGGCCACGCTATTCTTGCTGATCGCTTCGGAATTTGCCTTGGCCACGGACAACAAACCCGCCGCGGCGGCGGCGGCGCAAAAAGCCGCCACCGATGTGACCATCGCCATTGACGAACGCGGGATGCGCGCCGCCGGCATCGCGACGGTCGCGATCGACCGCGACCGCGGCAGCAGCGACCTGGTTTTTCCCGGTACGGTTGTCATTCCGCAGCAGCAGATTCGCGTCGTCGCCGCGCCCGCTGGCGGCCTGGTCGAGGAAATGCTGGTTGCGGCCGACGAAGCGGTCAAGGCCAATCAGCCGATTGCGCGGCTGCGCTCGCCGGCCATCGTTGAAGCGCAGCGGCAGTTTTTAGCGGCGATTGCCGACGACGCGCTCGCCATCGACCGATTGCGGCGCAGCCAATTATTGTTCGAAGGCAAGGCGCTTCCCGAGCGCGACCTGCGCGTGGCGCAGACTGAGGCCACGCAGGCAAGTTCCCGGCTCGACGAGCGCACGCAAATTTTGTCGCTGATGGGCATGACCGAACGCGAGGTCGCGATGCTGCGCGAAACGCGCAAGATCTTTCCGACCGTGACCTTGTTTGCGCCGATGGACGGCACCATAACCGTGCGCCATGCCGGCCCCGGCGAGCGCATCGAACCGGCGGCCCCGGTGTTCACGGTCGCGGATCTCGAGCCGCTCTGGGTGAACATCCAGGTTCCCGCGGCGCGCCTGCCCAATCTGACGATCGGCGCGCTCGTCGCGCTCCCGGCGCAAGGCGCGGCGGGCCGCATCATCCGCATTGGCCGCACCGTCGAGGCCAATACGCAATCGACGATTGCCGTCGCCGAGATCGATTCCAACAACGGCACCGTGCGCCCGGGACTGGCAGTGAGCGTCGCTGTGCGTGTTGCCTCCACGGCCGCGGGCGAGTGGTCGGTTCCTGCCGCCGCGGTCGTCCGCCATCGCGATCGGACATGGGTCTTCGTGCGCAGCAAGGAAGGCTTTCGCGCGCGCCCGGTTCAGGTCATTACCGAAAGTCCCCGAGGCGTGTCGATCCGCGCCGCATTTGAACCGAATGAGCAGGTCGCGGTGAACGGCATTCTGTCACTGCTGTCCGCGCTCGCGGACATAGACAAGGATTGAGCGATGCTGGGAAACCTCATCGACTTGGCCCTTCGCCAACGTCTGCTGGTATTCCTTGGCGCTATCGCACTCGCCGTTTGGGGCGCGAACGCGTATCTGAAAATACCAATCGATGCGTTTCCGGACGTGGCTCCGGTGCAGGTGCTCGTGTCAATGCGCGCGCCAGGACTTGCGCCCGAGGAACTCGAGAGCCGCGTGACCGCGCCGATCGAAATCGCGATGCGCGGCATTCCCAACCTCGTCGGCATTCGGTCGCAGACCCGCTACTCGGTGTCGTTGATGACATTCGAGTTCGCCGACGGCACCGATATTTTCTGGGCGCGCGCGCAAGTCAACGAACGGCTGCAGGAAGTGCGCGACCTACTGCCGGCCGGTACCGACGGCGGATTGGCGCCGGTGGTCACCCCGCTCGGTGAAATGTTCATGTTCACGATTGAATCCGAGACCCTGAGCGCGCAGGAAATGCGCAGCCTGGTCGACTGGGTCATCCGCCCTGCCCTGCGCAGCCTTCCCGGCGTCGCCGATGTGAACGTCCTCGGCGGCTACGTCCGCACCTTCGAGATCGTGCCCTCGGCGCCCGCAATGGCGGCGCGCGGCATCACCACGCAGACCCTGGAAAACGCGGTGGTAGCCAACAACCGGAATGACGGCGCCGGCCGCGTCCGCGAGGGCGAGGAAGCGCTGCTGGTGCGTTCCGATGGCCGGATCAAGACGCTCGATGACGTCCGCAACATTGTCGTGACGACGCGGGGCACGTCGGTCATTCGCGTCAGCGACGTCGCCGACGTGCGTTTTGGCGCGATGCCGCGCAACGGCGTTGTGACGACCAACGCCGAACGTGAAGCTGTGTGGGCACTGGTGCTGGCATTGCGTGGCGCCAACGCCAAGTCGGTCGTCAATGCGGTCAAGCACAAGCTCGACCAGATCAAACCGCGGCTGCCCGCAAATACCCGCGTCGTTGCGTTTTACGATCGCAGCGACCTGATCGAGAAAGCAGTCAATACGGTTCTCGAAGTGTTGGTCGAAGCCGTCGTGCTGGTGATGATCCTGCTCGTCCTGTTTCTTGGCAATATTCGCGCCGCAGCGACAGTGTCCGTAATCCTGCCGCTGGCGACACTGACCACATTCGGCATCCTGCGCACGGTCGGCTATTCAGCCAATATCATGTCGCTTGGCGGGCTCGCCATCGCCATCGGACTGCTGGTCGATTGCGCGGTCGTGGTCATTGAAAATGTCGAACATCGCCTCGCAAACGCTGGAAAAGCGACCGTCCGCGTCCGCATGCAGCTCACGCTCGAAGCCACCCGCGAGGTCGCGGTGCCCTTGGTGTCGGGTGTCGTCATCATCATCACCGTGTTCATGCCGCTGCTGGCGCTGCAAGGTCTCGAAGGCCGGCTGTTTCGGCCGGTTGCCCTCACGATCGCGTTTGCGCTCGGCGCCGCGCTGGTGCTCGCCATGACCGTCATCCCCGCGCTCGCGGGATATCTGCTGCGCCCGGGCACCGGCGAGGATCCTTGGCTCGTCCGCAAGCTGCACGCTTTTTACGACCCGCTGCTCGCGCGCACGATCAGCCGGCCGCTTAGCGTAGCGATCGTCGTCGCGGTCGGCCTTGTAGCCGCGATCGCCGCCTACTCGCGCATCGGACAAACCTTCATGCCGGTCATGGACGAAGGTACGCCGGTCGTGTCGATCCGGAAATATCCGACGATATCGGTGGAAGAAGCCGCGCTGTCGGATCTGCGCATCGAACAGGAATTAATGGGTCGGATTCCTGAGATTCGCCGCATCATGGCGCGCGCCGGCGCGGACGAGCTTGGCATTGATCCGGCCGGGCTCAATGAAACCGACATGTTCATGACGCTCGCCCCGCGCAATCAGTGGCGCGGCAAGGGCATGCCATGGCTGATCGAGGAAATGCGCGGCGTGCTCAACAGCATTCCCGGTATTTCCTACGCTTTCGCGCAGCCGATCGACATGCGCGTCCAGGAAATGATCATCGGCGCGCGCGGCGATGTCGTGGTCAAGATATTCGGCGACGATATTGCCACGCTCAACAGGGTGGCACGCGACATTGCCGGGGAAATCCGGAAAATCCCCGGAGCCGCCGACGTCTTCACGCTGCGCAATGCCGGAATGAAATATTTCACCGTTGCCGTCGATCGCGGCCGGGCCGGGCGATTTGGCATCAACGCTACCGAAATCCAGGATTCGCTGCGCATCTGGGTCGACGGACGCCAGCTCGGGATCGTACTCGAGGGCTCGGTTCGCACGCCGCTGATAATCCGCGGCGAAGCGCAGTTGCGCGCGTCAGTCGCCGATCTGGCGCGGGTTCCAATCGTGCGTCCGACCGGAGGAACCGTCGAATTGGCGCAGGTCGCAGATGTGCGCATCGAGGATGGACCGCTGCAGATCATACGCGAGGGCGGGCAGCGGTACGCTACCGTCCTGGTCAACGTGCACGGTCGCGACCTCGTCGGTTTTGTCACGGAAGCCCAGGCAGCCGTGACGGAGAAGGTGTCGATGTCCCCAGAGTACACGCTGACATGGGGCGGACAGTTCGAAAATCAGCAACGCGCTGCGGCGCGGCTCGCCGTCGTGCTCCCGATTGCGCTTGGATTGATCTTCCTGTTGCTCTATCTGACATTCCAGTCCGTGCGCCAGGCGATACTCGTGTTCTGCAATGTACCGTTTGCGACCATCGGTGGGATTATCGCGCTGTGGGCGTCGGGCGAGTTCCTCTCGGTGCCGGCGTCGGTCGGATTCATTGCATTAATTGGCATTGCCGTGCTCAACGGCGTGGTGATGATCTCCTACATCAATGATATCGTCACCAAGGGCAATCTTCCATTTCGCGAGGCGGTGATGGATGGAGCGCGGCGGCGCCTGCGACCGGTGACGCTGACGGCGGCCATTGCCGCCCTCGGACTGACGCCGTTCCTGTTCGCATCCGGACCAGGTGCGGAAATCCAGCGACCGCTCGCGATCGTGGTCATCGGCGGCCTGGTGACCGCGACGATGCTGACGCTAATCCTGCTGCCCATCTTGTACGACCGCTTTGGCGTGAGTGCCGCTGACCGGGCCCGCATCGAGGAGAGCAAGCAATTGGCAGCCGAGGCCGGCGCCGGCATTGCCGCGACGCACGTACCGGGCCGTTCTGAAGCGGCTGAATAGCTATCACGAAAAAAGCTGTGAAATTTTGCCGAACTGTGGGGGGAAGCGATGCCGATCAGCCAGAAAATCAAAGACCTTATTCTGAATGCCTGGGCGGACGACCACGTCTGCCTGGTCGGGACCCTCGGCGCCGACGGGCCAAACATATCGCCGAAAGGCAGCCTGATCGTTTTCGACGATGACCACCTCGCGTACTGGGAGCGCTCCAAGCGCAAGGCGCTGGAGAATGTCGCCCGCGATCCGCGCGTCGTCGTGATCTACTCGAACATGAAAGCGGCGCGCGAAGGCCAGATGAAAACGCCGGCGCTAAGATTCTATGGCACCGCCACCGTGCACGAGTCGGGCGCGGTCAAGGACGCGATCTTTGCGAAGCTCTTGAAACGCGAACAGGAGCATGTCGGCGCCGATACCGGCGTCGGCGTGCTGGTGCGCATCGAGCGGGCGCAGGATATTCGCGGCAATCCGATCGAATGAGACCTCGGCCTCAAGGACAGGGATGGCGTGCGCCGTCGTAACCCAGGTAGGTGCCTGACCGCGGATCGTAGGATTTGAACCGCTGCATGCAGTAGGCGATCCCGTCGTCTTCGACATAGGCGCCGGGCGGCGGCGGCGGCGGATAGTACGCCGGCGGATAATAACCCGGCGCATACGGGTAATAGTACCGCGGATAGTAATATTGTGACGCCAACGCCCCGCCGATGATCGCACCTGCAGCAACGCCTCCCCAGCCCCAGCCGCGCCCGCGCCACCGCACAAATTCAGTTTCGGTCGATGCCGGCACGGCATTCTTGAGCGCGCGCGCGCCGATCGCGGGTCCAGCTTGGGCCGAACCAAGCGGCCATGACAACGCAGCAATTGCTGTCGCAAATATCGACACCAATAATTTTTGCATGAATCATCTCCCTGCTACTTGAGCGCCGCCGCCGGTGTCTTTAGCGGCGGCCGGCAGCCCCCGACACGGATGTCGCATGTTACATCAGGGCATGGCGTTAGTAAGTCCGCTAGCGCGGGTGAGCGGCCTAATTGTGACGCCCGACTGGGAATTACCGCTGCCGGGATAAAATGCAGCCGCGAACGCACCGTCTCGTACCAATCCGACTCACGAAATCGAGACGCTTTTCAGACAACGTGAGACGCACCTTCTAGCTGCAGGTCGACGTCGACGCCTGATGGAGTTCAAGCATTACGATTCCCGACGGCCTGCGGATACGCGGCCAATCCATGCCCAAGTCGCCACGCTGCGCAACCGGTGCGAAACCTTGTGAACGTCCTGTGAAACCACGGTGGATTGTGACGGGAGAGACATTCCGGGATCGAATGATTCATTGATCCAGCATTGCTGTTTATAGCAACGCGAATAACGCCCGCGTTATTCGTAATAAGTGATTGATTTTAATTAGAAATATCTTTCATACGCGTAATCGAAATTTGCTCGGATAAGCTGTTGAAACGCTGTGAATAATTAAGCCACCCAATCGCCACTCCCGCGCTACCGGGTTCGCGCCCTTCGACACCGCGGCGTCAACCGCGAAGCGCCTGTTGAATGTGCTCCCGGAGACATCCGATGGCATCAGCGCGCCGGATCTGCGAGCACGCGCTTTTGATCCGGTGTTTGCGAACATCCCGTTGCCGCGCTTTCAACGGCTGGCAGTTGCGCTGATGCGCCGCCCGGCGCCCCGCGCCCGCGTAGTGCTGCGGGGACCGCTCCCCGAACATGCCAATGCGACCCTTGCGATCGACCGCGCGCAAGGCCTCGCACTCGAATGCCGGCTGACGCTTGAAGCTGGACCAGGCTGGTGCTCCGTCGGCGCGCATGACGCGCATCCGCGGCCGGACGTTGCCGCTTCGGGTCGCGACCAATAGATTGCGACCATGACCGGTGCCCGTTTCCAGTCGTTCGACGATGCAACCGACCGGGTCGAAATCGGCGCCCGGGTGACCGCGCTACGCGCCGAGCTGGCGCGCCGGAACCTCGCGGGTTTCATCGTTCCGCGCGCGGATCGCCACCAGAACGAATACGTCCCGCCATCGGAGGAGCGCCTCGCCTGGCTGACGGGATTCTCCGGTTCGGCCGGCGTTGCCGTCATCCTGTCGGATCGCGCGGTCTTGCTCGTCGACGGGCGCTACACGCTGCAGGCCGGCGATCAGATCGACGGCGGCATATTTTCTATCGTCAACATCGCCGAGACAATGCCCGAAGCGTGGATCGAAAAGAACCTGCCCGTCGGCGCGCGGCTCGGATATGACCCATGGCTTCACACCGTCGAGAATGCCGAGCGACTCAGCAAAGCGTGCGCTGCCGCCGGCGCAACGCTGGTGCCGGTGGAGACCAACCCCGTCGACGCAATCTGGCGCGGCCGACCGGCCGCGCCGCGCGGCGCGGTCGCCGTTCACGACCTCAAGTATGCCGGTGAAGCGGCGGAGCAAAAGCTCGCGCGCATCCAGTCCGAGATTGTCAAACTGAAGGCCGATGCCTTCGCCGTCACCGATCCCCATGCCATTGCCTGGGCGTTCAATATCCGCGGGGCGGACGTCGCCCACACGCCCATCGCCCTTGCGTTCGCCCTGGTGCCAAGCCAAGGACGGCCGACACTCTATATCGATGGAGGCAAGTTGAGCCCCGCCGTGCGAGGCGCGCTCGCGCCGCTCGCGGACGTGCGTGAGATGGAATCCTTCACGCCGGATTTGCGGGCGCTCGGCAGCGCGAAGAAGGCCGTTCGGCTCGACCAGGCGACGGCGGCCGATGCCGTTCAGCGCCTCATCACAAATTCTGGCGGCCGCACGACGCACGGGCCCGATCCGATCGCACAGATGAAGGCGGTGAAAAATCCAACCGAAATTGCTGGTGCTCGTGCCGCGCACATACGGGATGGCGCGGCGGTGTCCCGCTTTCTCGCCTGGATTGCGCGTGAAGCGCCGGGCGGGACGCTCACCGAAATCGATGCCGTTGAATCGCTGGAAGCGTTTCGGCGCGACACCGGTCTATTGAAGGATATTTCCTTTCCGACCATCTCCGGTTCCGGCCCCAACGGGGCGATCGTGCACTATCGCGTCACCCGGAACAGCAACCGGCGGATTGCGCCCGGCGAGCTATTTCTCATCGATTCCGGCGCGCAATACGAGGATGGTACGACCGACATCACGCGCACCATCGCGATCGGCACGCCGACGGATGAAATGCGCGACCGCTTCACCCGTGTCCTCAAGGGCCACATCGCCATCGCCACCGCGGTTTTTCCCGAAGGCACGACGGGCGCGCAGCTCGACAGCTTCGCGCGTCAGCCGTTGTGGGTCGCGGGGATCGACTTCGACCACGGCACGGGTCATGGCGTCGGCAGCTATTTGTCGGTGCACGAGGGTCCGGCGCGGATCTCGAAACTGGGCACGGCGGCGCTGCTGCGCGGCATGATCCTGTCGAACGAGCCGGGTTACTACAAGGCCAATGCTTTCGGCATCCGCATTGAAAATCTCGTGTTGGTGACGGAAGCGCCGTTGACGGTCGGCGCTGAAAAGCCCCTCAATGCATTTGAAACGCTGACCCTGGCCCCGATCGACCTCGGCCTGATTGCATCAAATTTGTTGACGGATGCGGAAACCGGCTGGCTTGACGCCTATCATACGCGCGTGCGTGACACGCTAATGCCGTTGGTCGATCCCGCCACCGCCCGATGGCTGCAAGCCGCCACCCTCCCCCTGGCGCGTCATTGATCGGCGCGCGCGTGGACCAGCAAACGCCGAGACCAAACCCGAGCGCGCGCGACGACGGCTCGACGCCGTGGCGGCTGCTCGCACTGCTGATGACGATGACCGCGATCGGGTCGATGTCGCTCAATCTCCTTGTGCCGGCCGTACCGCGGCTTGCCGAAGTGTTCGCCAGCGACAAGGAGACGATCCAGCTCACCATTTCGCTCTACATGCTGGGCCTGGCGCTGGCGCAGCTCTTTACCGGCCCGCTGTCCGATCGTTTCGGCCGCCGCCCGGTCATCCTGGCCGGCTATTCGCTTGCAACCTGCGCCAGCCTCGCCGCCATCGCGGCGTCCAACGCGCCATGGCTCATTGGCGCGCGGTTTCTGCAGGCAATCGGCGGAGCCACCGGCGTCGCCATCAGCCGCGCCATCATCCGCGATATGTTCGGCCGCGAGCGGTCGGCGCAGATGATCGGCATTGTCGCCAGCGCCATGGCGGTCGCGCCGATGATCGCACCGCTCGTCGGCGGTATTCTCGAAACGCTCTTTGGCTGGGAATCGATTTTTCTCTTCGCGGCGGCGGCCTCCTTTGGCGTGCTCGTCTGGGCTTGGCGCACCTTGCCGGAAACCCGCCACGCGGCAGTGGCGGGTGAAGAACATGGCGGGCTCATGTTCAACCTTCGAACCCTGTTCACAAGCTCGCGCTACTTTGGCTACATCCTCAGCGCGGCGTTCGGTTCCGGGGCGTTCTTCGTTTTTGTCGGCGCCGGACCGCATGTCATCATTTCGATCATGCAACGCTCTCCGGCGGCGTACGGGTTGTGGTTCATTCCCACCGCCGGCGGCTACATCCTCGGAAATTTCATCACGTCACGGCTGTCCGTGCGCTACGGCGTCGACAGGATGCTGTGGTGGGGCGCAGTCATCGAACTGGTCGGCGGTATCATCGGCGTTGCGGCGCTTCCGCTCATCAACGCGCATGGTCCGTTGGGCCTGGTGGTCGCGGCGACGGTGATGGGCGTCGGCAACGGCATCATGCTGCCGAACGCGATCGCCGGCGCCGTCAGCATCCGCCCGCAGGCGGCCGGCACCGCCTCCGGCATCCTCGGGTTCACGCAGATGTCGTTCGGGGCCATCACCACGCAGCTCGCGGGGCATCTGGTGGCGGGCGCTTCCAGCGCCACGCCGATGCTGCTGCATATGCTGTTCGTGGGCGTGGGCTGCGTTACGATTTTCGCCGCCTTGCTGCGCGCGCCGGCGCCGGTGAAGTAACCGGGTCGCGCAGGCTTGCCAATTTATTGGTCGATGCCCACGAGCTTGAACCACTCGTCTTCGCTCAGCACCGCGACGCCGGCCTCCCGGGCCTTATCCAATTTCGACCCGGCGCCCGGGCCTGCGACGACGTAATCGGTTTTCGTCGAGACCGAGCCCGCGACCTTCGCGCCGAGGCGCTCCGCCATGGCCTTAGCCTCCTCGCGGGTCATCTTTTCGAGCGAGCCTGTAAACACGACGGTCTTGCCGGCAATCGGCGAATCCTTCGGTTTTTCGGCATCAAGCACCGTGACGAGCTTGGTTAGCCGTTCAACCTTGTCGCGGTTGTGGCGCTCGCCGAAATAGGCGGCGGTCGCGTCAAGCACCGTGTCGCCGATCTGGTCGAGCGCATCCATTTCCGCGCGCGTCTCCTCATCACCCTTTGCGAGTTTCAGGGCGGCGTC
>JBGPOB010000065.1:0-14074 GCA_041487815.1 Xanthobacteraceae bacterium
ATCAGCTCGGCGTCGGCGTCATCGGCTCGACGCCGGAGGCGCTGCGCGCTCATCTGAAGTCCGAGATGGACAAGTGGGGCGTCATCATCAAGGAGGCCGGTATCAAGGTCAACTGACGGGAGCGGACCGTGATCGCGGGGAATTCCGGTGTCCCGATGCGCGGTCAGCGCGGCCTGGGGCGTTCTGGGCTGGGGCGTTCTGGACAGGCCATGATGGAGCCTCTATAAACCCGGCGCTTACCCCAATGCCCAGGTAGCTCAGTTGGTAGAGCACGTGACTGAAAATCACGGTGTCGGTGGTTCGATTCCGCCCCTGGGCACCATAAAATCAATCACTTAGAAAGCAGCCCGGACTTCTTAGGCACCTCCTAGGCACCGGTACGCTTCCGAAACTGTTCGATGTGGAAGAGGTCAGCCTTTTCGACGGTTTCGGCGACAGGACGGCTCGACTCCAGCCGCCAGCATGGCTTGGGAAGCTGCCATTCTACCATTGAACCACGTCCGCAAACGCACCGTTTCCGATTTCTTACTCCGATTTTACTCCGCTCTCACTCGCCGAGCGGCAGCGGCCTGCACCATGTTTGCAACCGAGACTTCCTCGCAGGGCCTTGAACCGCCGTGGATCGCCTCGCCCACAGCGGCCGGAAAAGCGCCTGCATTCACAACTTCGCGATCCCCATCGCCCCGGCGGGCGTGTATGATGCCCGCACGGGGGATTGCGGCGTATGCCAAACAAGCGAATTCTGCTGCTGGAACCGGGATATAAGAACAAATACCCGCCCCTCGGGTTGATGAAAATCGCCCAGTATCACGGCCCGCGCGGCAAGCGGGACCAGGTCGTGTTCCGGAAAGGTCCCGATCATCGGCTCACGATGCAGCCGTGGGACCGCGTGTACATCACCACGTTGTTTTCCTTCGAATATCAGAAGATCGCAGAAACAATCGACTTCGCCGTCGAAGCCGTACACGGGCAGACCCAGCGAGTTTTTGTCGGCGGCATTGCCGCATCATTGATGCACGAGCGCTTTCTTGCCGAGCAGCGCTGGCGAGGCGTTCGATTCGTGCGCGGACTCCTCGATAAACCGCCGGCAGTCGCCCTTCAGCTCAACGCCGCCGACGGCGATTTTTATGCTGACGATTTTGCAGGGACAAACATCGAGGACCTGATTCCGGACTACAGCATCCTGGACCAGATCGAGTACCGCTATCCCGTTCGCGATGCTTACTTCGCGTACGCGTCTCGGGGCTGCATCCGCAAATGCCACTTCTGCGGCGTTCCCAAGCTGGAGGGCGCGCAACGCGACGCGACGCCCTTGACTGAAATTGTCCGGGGAGTCGACGAAATGTACGGCCCCCGCCGCGACTTGATGCTCATGGACAACAACGTTGTCGCTTCCGCGCGCTTCAAGGAAATCATCGCCGAAATCCGCGACCTTGGATTCACCAAGGGAGCGAAGCTCAAGCGTGCAGGCGAGCGCGTTCCCTCACAGCGTCGCGTTGACTTCAACCAGGGCGTTGACGCGCGCATTCTGTGCAAAGATCGCATGTATCTGCGCGAGCTATCGTCGATCTGTCTCAGTCCGCTACGGATCGCCTTCGACCATCTCGGGCTCAAAGGTCCATACGAGACGGCGGTGCGTTATTCGCACGAGTTCGGCATGAACGACCTTTCCAATTACATGCTTTATAATTTCCATGACTCCCCCGAAGACCTTTTTGAACGCATGTACCTCAATGTCAGGCTCAATGAAGAGCTTTCAATTCGAATCTACTCATTTCCCATGCGCTACCAGCCGACCGACCTCGCGGACCGCTCTCACATCGGGCCAAAGTGGAATCGCTATTTCCTGCGTTCAGTGCAGCTCATTCTGCAAGCCACGCATGGCGTCGTTTCCGGCGAGCCTGAATTCTACAAGGCAGCCTTCGGCTCAACCCATGAAGAGTTCGAAGGCATCCTTTCGCGCCCGCACCACATGATTTTCAATCGTCAATGGTACGAGCGCTACGAAGGACGCGGCGAGCTTGATGATTATCGTGCGGAGCTTGGCAGGCTGTCGCCCTCAGAGCGCGCCGAACTGCTTGCGTTTCTCTCCGCTCACAACCCGGCGGAGTATGTGCGCGAAATTCGTGCTTTGCCTGTGAACGTGCGCCGCGCGGCGCGGTTCTATGTTCCCATCTCGAAAGAAAAGGAAGCAGAAATCCAGGGCGTGCAACGGGGCCGCCTCAAGGACTCGCGCACAGCCCAGATCAACCTCACCGATGAAGAAATCGTCGAGGATTCGGGTTTGGAGGCCGAGGAGCTTGCAGCGATCCAAATTCCGGCCAAGCGGCGGCGCGCAAGGGTAGCAGCGTGATAAAATCAACGGCCCTGAAAGACCGGAAACCTGACCGGATCGGCGTAGACGCTGACGCTGTCCACATCGGCAAGGATGTCATCGAAATCCTCACATCAGGCATGTACGTTTCGCCTGTTACGGTTTTCCGCGAATATATCCAGAACTCCGCCGACTCCATCGACGCCGCGCGCTCCCACAATCTCTTGGGCGGAGCAAAGCGCGGGCGTGTGGCCATCGCGTTCGATCATGCAGCGCGATCGGTTGTCATCCGTGACAACGGCGCCGGCATCAAGGTCCGTGACGCCCTGCCTGTCCTTCTCGCCATTGGCGGATCGACCAAGCGCGGCACGCACGCGCGGGGATTCCGCGGCGTAGGACGCCTGTCCGGCCTCGCTTATTGCCGCGAACTGGAATTCAGAACGAAGGCTGCGGGGGACGCCACCGTGGCTTCGGTCACGTGGGATAGCCGCGCGTTACGTGAACGTTTGGCTACCCCCGGTGTTGGAGGCGACCTGAAGAGCATCATCTCCGATGTCGTCACTGTCTGGTATGAGAAGGCGGAAGACCCGGCGGACCACTTCTTCGAAGTCCGCATGAACGAGATTGCGCGGCTTCGAAACGACTTGCTGCTCAATGAAGGAATGATCGGCCGTTACCTCGCACAGGTCGGCCCCGTTCCCTTCGCCCCCGAATTTTCGTTCGGGAAGGAAATCCAGAAGCGCCTTTCGAACCACAGCCCGCAAACTCCAATTGAAATAACTGTGGCAGGCGAGGCGTTGCATCGTCCTTACCGGGACGAGCTTGAGTTCACGGGCTCGGCCCACAAGCTGCATATCAATGATATCGAGTTTTTCGAATTTGCCGACGTTGACGGAGGAATAGGCGCGGCAGGCTGGCTCGCTCATCACGAATACGTCCGCAGCATACCGGTCGGACTCGGGGTCCGTGGATTGCGCGCGCGTTTTGGGGATTTGCAGGTAGGCGAGTCAAACCTTTTCGAGGAATCGTTCAAGGAGCCACGGTTTAACGGCTGGACCATCGGCGAGCTTCATGTATTCGACCGCCGCATCATCCCGAATGCGCGCAGGGATAATTTCGAAGTCAATCACCACCACTCAAACCTTCTCGTCCAGCTTGGCCCCGTGGCGGCAAAGATCGCGCAGCGATGCCGGTCGGCTTCCGTAGCGCGGAACAACGTCCAGATCGTTCAAAACGTGATCGACGAGGTCGGAAGCAGGATCAAACAAAAACGGTCGTTCGATCGCGCCGAACTTTCACGCCTCAAATCCGCTTTGCTGCGCGCCGGCACCAAAGCCAAGGGCATCACCGAGAAAAACTTGCGGCAGCGCCTTGAAGCAAAGCTCGATCGCCTGAAGAAGGCCCTCGCGAAAGTCAGTCCCAAAAGAGGGGCGTCGGTTGTGGCGCTGGACGAAGCGGCATCGCTCGTCTCCAAGCTCGTTACCAACCGCGAACAGGCCCAGAAACTGATCGAAGAGCTGCGCAAGCTGTGCGGCTGATGCGCACGGACAGGCGCGCGTAGCATCGCCTTTTTGCCTGCCAGGGTTTAGGATCGGCCCGCATTGAGGGGCTGACCCCATGATACCGGTGACTTTCGAGAATGTCGCCATTGCGGACATTCAGCTTGACCGCAACAACCCGCGCATTCGCCGCTTCCTGGAGATGTATCCGGACCCGACTCCGGAGCAAATCTATCTCGCGCTGGGGGCCGGGGGCGAAGCCGCAGGCGAAGGCGGCTCTTCTTTCGACAAGCTCAAGAACTCAATTCTTTCCAGCAAGGGAATTGTCCAGCCGATCATCGTGAACCGGGTGGAGGGACGCATTGTGTGCGTCGAAGGCAACACGCGCGTTGCCATCTATCGCAGCTTCACCGACGAGGGCGTTGCCGGAGACTGGACCCAGATTCCCGCAATGGTCTACACCAATCTTTCCGAAGATCGCGTGGATGCCATTCGGCTCCAGGTCCATCTTGTCGGCCCGAGGGCGTGGGACCCGTATTCCAAGGCGAAGTACCTTCATTTCCTGCGAACGCAGGAACTTCAGCCTTTCGATCGCATCATAGATTTTTGCGGCGGCGGCAAGCGCGACGTGCAGGAAAGCATCCAGGCGTACTCCGACATGGAGAAATATTACCGGCCGCTGGTTGACGAAGGGAAGTATGACCTGACGCGGTTCAGCGGCTTTGTCGAACTGCAAAAGTCGAAGGTGAAAGAGGCGGTCTTTGCCCACGGCTTTTCTACCGGCGAGTTCGCGCAATGGATTCACGATCGCCGGATCGATCCCCTTAACAGCGTACGCCAGCTTCCCGCAGTTCTCGCCGATCCAAAGACACGGCAGATATTTCTAAAGCAGGGCATGAGAAAGGCGATCGCCGCGCTCGATCGCCCGGACCTTGAAGTCCAGCTCGGACAGGCATCCATTGCCCAGCTCTCGCGAGCTCTGACGGAAGCAATCCGCAAAATCGACCTCGCTGAGCTGCGCCGGCTGCGCGCCAACCCGGAAGACGAGGCGGTGCGCTCCGCGTATGAAGCCCTTGATGAACTGCAAGGGCTTCGGGACGAGCTACAGTCGGCTGGCTGATGTCGCGTGAATCATCCATGCACGTAAAGCTGGTTGAAGCGACGGCGGCCGAGATTCGGCGCCGCCATTGCAACCTCTACAGCCTGACAATCTTCATGGATCTTCCGTCAGCCGGTAAGGACCGGCCCGCCATTATCGGCGGCTATATCCCGGACGTGTTCGCAATCGACACGCCGGAGACGTGCCGCATCATCGGAGAGGCAAAAACGCCGCTCGACTGTGAGACGCCGCGGTCCTTCCTCCAGTTTCAGGCGTTTCTTTCGCACCTTTCGCGTTTTCCGAACGGCACTTTTTATCTTTGCGTGCCTTTGTTCTACCGCGTCCGCGCGGACGTGCTGATCGCAGCGGCGGCGCAGGCCGTAGGCGCGTCAGCAGTCAAAACCCAAATCATCGGGAGCGCCTGAGATGCTTATTCTCAAGCGCGAACCGAAACTGGACTCCCGCCATCAGGCATTCCTGTACCAGGTTCAGGCAGTCGAGGCTGTCCGCCGCCTCGAATACGCCGCCCTCTTTCACGAACAGGGCCTCGGCAAGACCAAGATCGGGCTCGACCTCGCGCTGACATGGCTCAAGGAAGGCGCGGTCGATTCAGTGCTGATCGTGACCAAGCGCAGCCTGGTCAAGAACTGGACCGATGAAATCAAGACGCACACCTATTTCGAGGCGCGCCTTCTTGGGCAGGACAGGAACGCGAATTTCTTCGCCTTCAACAGTCCCGCGCGCCTGTATCTCACTCACTACGAAGTCCTGAAATCCGAAGAGCGGCGCTTCGCCCTGTTTCAGAAGACCCGCAAGATCGGCGTCATCCTGGACGAGGCGCAAAAGATCAAGAACCCCGAGGCGGAGATCACCAAGGCGTTTCACAACCTTTCTGCGGGATTTGTGCGCCGGGTCATCATGACCGGAACGCCCGTTGCAAACCGGCCCTACGATATCTGGGCGCAGATAAAATTTCTTGATGCCGGTAAAAGCCTCGGCCCGTCCTTCGCCAAATTCCGCATCGGGCTCGATCTTAACAATGATCTGGCCGGCGACATGCCCGCGCAGAAAGCCTTTGAAGAGAACCTCGCGTCCGTATTTGCGAAGATTCAGCCGTTCTCCGTTCGTAAAACCAAAAATTCGGCAGGCATAGAGCTGCCTGAAAAGCTCATTGAAAACGTTCCTGTCCAGCTCGAAGAACGGCAGCGCGAACTCTATGACAAGTTTCGCACGGACTTGCGCGCCGAGGTGCTTCGCGAAGGCGAGCTGGTCGAAGACGATGCCGAGGAAATCCTGAAGCGGCTGCTGCGGCTGGTACAGGTCGCGTCAAATCCCCTGCTTGTCGATGAGGGCTATCGCGCGGAGCCGGGAAAACTGGCGACAGCCCGGCGACTCATGAAGCGCGCGCTTGATGAAGGATCGAAAGCGATCCTCTGGACCAATTTTATCGCGAACGCCAATTGGCTTACCCGGCAATTCGCAGATGCCGGAAGCGTTGTCGTGCATGGAAACAAGAGCATCGCCGACAGAAATTCCGCGCTCGATAGGTTTAAGAACGACCCGGAAATCAGGGTACTCGTTGCAACCCCTGCGTCCGCAAAAGAAGGACTGACGCTGACGGTAGCCAATCATGCGATATTTTTCGACCGCTCATTCAGTCTCGATGATTATCTGCAAGCGCAGGACCGTATCCACCGCATTTCACAGAAAAGACAGTGCCATATCTGGAATTTAATAGCGACCGACACCGTGGACGACTGGGTGGACATGCTGCTCGCCGCAAAACATCTCGCCGCGCAACTCGCGCAGGGGGATATCGACACCGAGGAATACCGGCGGCGGGCAAACTACGATTTCGGCCGTGTGGTTCGCGAGATACTGGAACCGGGGGGAATAGATGACAGCGCCGAACGTCACTAAAGAGGAGCGCGGCTTCCTTCGTATCAGGAAGGAAGATATCCCGATACGCACCGTGTGGATTGAGCAAAGCAAGCTCAAGTTCTTCATGGATAATCCGCGCATCTATTCCCTGGTGCGCGCTGGAGGGCGCGAGCCCGATCAAAAGGAGATTTATAAGGAGCTGCTGGACCAGGAGCACGTGCGCGAACTGAAGGAGGACATCAAGCTCAACGGCGGGCTTATCGACCCGCTGATCGTCCGCGACGGCAGCCTTGAAGTTCTTGAAGGCAACAGCCGCCTTGCGGCGTGCCGATGGCTCTATGAAAACGACGAAGACCCCATCGCGTGGGCGGAAGTGAAATGCACTCTGCTTCCTGCCGACATTTCAGAGCCGCTGATCTTCGCGATCCTCGGCCAGTACCACATCAGGGGGAAAAAGGATTGGGTGCCTTACGAGAAGGCCGGATTTCTGCACCGGCGTTTCACGCATCACGGCCAAGATATCCCGACCGTGGCAACTGAGCTTGGAATCGGCACCGGCGAAGCCAAGCACCTGATTGACGTCTTTGAATTCATGCTGAAGCACAATGAAGTCAACCGCGAAAGGTGGAGCTATTACGACGAATTCCTGAAGTCGACCAAGATCAAGAAAGCCCGCGAACTCTATCCGGACTTCGACAAATTCATCGTCCAGAAGATTCGCAAGAGCGAGATCAAGCGCGCCGTCGACGTGCGCGACGCCCTGCCGGCGATATGCGTAGGGCCGACAAAAAATCTGAAGCGTTTCGTTGAAGGCAAAATCGATTTCGAGGACGCCCATCACAATGCGTTGGACGCAGGCGGCAGCAATTCAGAATACAAGCGACTCCACACCTTCCGGCAGTGGCTCGCCAAGGTCGACACCGAAAAGGATTTGACGGAAACCAAAGAAAAGAACATCCGGGACAAGATCGAATTCGAGCTCGATAAGGTCGAGAAGCGGTCAAAGCAATTAAAGGTGGCGATGTCCAAGAAAGCGGCCTCGGTCAAAAAGTAAAATTGCGTCCCGACCAAGTTAGCCGCGCGTAACCGCCGCGGTTCCTGCACCGATCGTGATTACCATGCGGCGGAATGTACAGGTTAGCCGATTGAGGTGTGTGGGCTCGTCTGATCCAGGGCGGCGAGGGCGGCCAAAATATCGTCTCGATGCACCTTCACAAACTTGATCCGCTCTTCTGTCCCGGCAAGTACAACTCGAACCTCTGTCGTTTCGCTTTCGCTAAGTTCAGCGCACATGGCCGCTTCTTCAGTTTTGCGCGCATTCTTATACTTGGCAGCGCACACCGGGCATAACGCAAGATGATTTCCCGGTAGTTCGCGGTCGCAGCGGGGATCGAACTCAACAGCCTCGAAATAATGCGATCCGTCGTGAAGTTTGAATGGCATTTCCTTGCGGCAGCATTGGCACACCATCGCCCCCTCGTCGTTGGTGTAGAGATCGAGGAGATATCCGCTTCCGTGCAGCATCTTGCGGTGCACGGCGAACGCTCGCGTAAAAAAGCAGCCCCTCGAATAGAGGGGCTGGAAGGACGCGCTGGTGGGACACTTCGGATAGATAAGCTGTCAGTGGCAGGCTCCCGGATAGCACATTGCGGAGCTTGCCTGCCTAAGAATTTCCCACGAACGTCGTGATGGCTGGCCAACTTATTGCGAGGTCAACGCTGCTGCGCACCATGAGCGTTCCGGCCGGTGTTGTTGCTCTTCGGCCGCCGTGACGGCACGGATTCCTCGGCTTCGTCGTCGACGGTGATCTCCCGGCAGACGATTTTGCCGTCGAGCGGAAACGCCTGCAGCATGATGTTATAGCCGCTGCCGTCCTTGTGCGGGAACACAAGGCCGATGTTGAGCCAGAAATCATCTTGGCCTTCGCGCTTGATCACGGAATACGCGCGATGTGTCGGCTGCCTCGGTTGGTCTTTGTCCGCCATTGGGAACTCTCCTGTCGAGCTGGTTGCGATGTCCTGCGTGAGCAGGCGTCAAGCGGGGCCTGACGCCTGCCAGCGCGGATCGCAGCTCGGGGAATGGCGGGGACTCACAACACACTACTTGCGGATGGCCGTTCGTCAAGGAAGCCGCCTCGACGCATGAAAAAAGACCCCGCTTTGAAGCGGGGTCGCGATCGCATGGGTGGGAGCGCAGAAATCCATGCATCAGCGCCCCTGCGGCAATCCTGCGGACATAGCCCGCAATGGCGCTTGCATTGCGCAAGCAGTCATCCGTTTGCGTCATGATGGCTGGCGATCAGTAGTCGCTCGACAACATCAGCGTGAGCACACGTGTTGTTTTTTCGGGGTCGCTCGGGTCGTCCGAGCCGTACTGCATCGCCTTGTCGTAGTAGTCATGCTTGAAAAAGAACTTCTGGCCGTGGATTTCGAAGCTGCCGAAATCGTGCTCCTTGTGCGGATCGTTATTGGCGCTGAAGTCGTCAAACGTCCGCATGCGATCAATCGCTCGCACTCGGAGCTGGTCGGGTAGTTCGTTGACGGCCGCGGTGAGCATGACGCGCCCGCCCGCCAGCGACCTGCGAAATCGATCGTTTAGCGCACGAATCTTGCCACTGTTCTGGCCTTCGATCGCCTCATGATCGTCGGGCTCGATCTCCGCGCGGCATTTGGGACACCGGTCGTTGCATAGGCAATCCCATTCGTCCCACCAGTCCGTGCCGCAAGGGCAGGTGTGGTGCTTTCTGAACCAAGGCATGGAATCCTCCGTCCCGTTGTCCGGCATCCCATTGATTCGGGTGCCGGAGTGCGGGACCGAGCCGTGGCGCGCTCCTCCATCCTTCTATGCTGATTGCCGAGTGCCTTCCTCAATGCGCTCGGATACGCCGCGCGTTTTGAGGCAAGAGCAAGTGAGCATCGCGGCCGTTGCCATCGCTCCATGAGTGCGTGAGTGGATCGCTCTCACAAAGCTCCGCGCGCGTTGCAAAGAAAAACAAGGAAGCGCCTGGGCTGTGCGAGACATGCAACTGGCGCAGTGCTTCCTTCATCGACCGCGCGCGATAATGGTCGGTCGTCACCGTGAGAACACGGAACGTCTGCCACCCGAAATGCTTGACGTGCTGTTTGGCGGCATGCGCGGTGAGATAGGCCCGCATCTTCCGCTCGAAACTGGTCTGCCGGATATCGCTCCGCAGAACCGGCATGGTGCCACGGTCGATCTCGACCATAAACGAATGACGCGATCCATCGGGGAAGATCAGCCCGAACACCAGATCGGGAACCAGTCCGATGTCATACCGGGTGCCGCGATCTGTGAGCGTCACCCGGAGCGCAAAGGGATTTCGCTCGCTGAAGGTTTGGTCGGGAAAAGTGGCAACCATCTCAGCAGGGTGGATCAAGCGGATGCCGGCGCGAGCGTAGGTCGCCCGCTGGAGCGCCACGTAGAAATCGACGATCTCCAGCTGGTGCTCGATGAAGGGCCGGCCGGCCTGGCGGTTCTTGCGGCTCCATTCGACATTGGCGAAATCGACCCCGTCGCGCTGGATCAGAAGGCGAGCACCGCGGTCGGCTAGTGCATAGGCCATCGGTGCTGAGCCTGAGCTCGGATAGTAGTCGAGCTGGGCGCGAGGGCGGTCGACATAGCCGGCGTGAAAGAGCCGGGACAGCCGATCATTGGTGCGGTCGATCGAGCGGCCAACCAGCGCCGCAATGTGGGTCGAGCGCAGGAACCGATGCCGCGCCAACTGCCGCACGATTTCCACGTCGTCATCGGTGAGGCGGAAGGCCGGCGGCTCCGACGCACGGCGGAACCGCGGCCGGCGTGTCGGTGCGACAAGCGATTGCACGTGCATGCTGCAATTATAACCCCTGGCCAGAGAGGCCAGACGCAAACCGGCGACAGATGGGGAAAGCACCGAAGTGCCTGGTCCAGCCGGGGCATGTCGCGACCGGTCGCGGCCTGGCGGGACAGCGAATCTGCATCGGGGGGCGCGCCTTCGGGTGGGTGGGAGCCTTCCATCGGGGTGCGACGCGAATGGCGGGCCGCTCTCCGCCGCAGGCGGATTCGGGCCGATCATTTGCGTCCGCTCGCCTGGGCGCCTCGCGGCAAGGGTTCAAGGGCTTGCCCTTGTTCGCTTGCCGCACATCGCGACCAAAGGCGAGCAATAGATTGGAGGCTGGGGGAGTGAACTGTGCGCCCCCCCCCGCCAGTGTCGTGACGTGGGGGATGCCGGCACCGTGTGGCCCGGCCGCATGCGTCGAGGTATGTGTTGCATCAACCGGCGCCGGGGGGTCGACCAGCCGTAGCGGACTATCGGACGCGAGCGTAGCGAGTGTTCGATAGCCCGCACCAGTGCGTCGATAGGCGGGAAACGAGGAGGACTATCGGACGGGCCGAAGGCCTGTACGATAGCCCTGCCGAGGCACTCAATGATCGGCTCCGGCGGTCCGCCGACTTCCAGCGCACGCTGGAAACAACAACAACAACACAACAACGTATCCAGTCGCGGCCGGAATCTGCGCGCGCGAAAATCTTACCCGATTGAAATGTCGCGCGAATTCGCTCGGTGCCTATGGATACAGGGTATGGATACAGTAACCCTGGGCGTAACCACAGGCGTATCCATAGGTGTAGGCACAGCCGCGGTTGGAGCATTGGACGTTTCAGGCTCCGAGAAACTTCCGGATGCGCGCCTCGACTTCGGCCCGCGGTCGGCCGAAGCGCATGCGGCTGGTGGCGATCAGGCGGTGCGGGCTCGAACGCCGGGCGCGCGGTGCATCATGCAGATCAAGCCGGATGGGGGAGGTAGGCGAGCCGCCTCGCAGCAGCCGCGCCCAGGCGGTGAAATTCGGCAGATCGAGAAGGGCGTCGGTGCCGCCCAGGCCGATCTGCTCGGCCAGGATCGGGGCGTCGGCTGCGCCCGCCCGGCAGGCGATCATGGACCCCACATTGCCGAATACGGCGGCCCGCAGGGGATCGGGGAGCTGGTCGAGGTATTGGTGCCCGACGGTCAAGGTCAGGCCGTACTTGCGGGCCTCGGACAGGATGAGGGCGAAGCTCTCGGTCGCGAACGACTGGAACTCGTCGGCGTAGAGGTGGAAGGTCCGCCGGTTGCCGACGGGCGTGCCGGAGCGCGAGAGCGCGGCCTGGGCGAAGGCCGTGGTCAACAGCGCCCCGAGCAGGTGCGTCGTGCTCTCGCCCAGGGCTCCCTTTGAAAGATTGCAAATGACGATTGCGCCTTCATCCATAAGGCGTCGGAAGGTAATCGTACTTTTCGGCTGTGCCAGCATGTTGCGCAGGCTCGGCACCATCAGCGCCTTGCCGATCTTGTTCTGAATGGGGGAGATGGCCTCATTGCGGAAGCTGTCGTTGTAGCCGGCGTACTCGTTCACCCAGAACGACCGCACCACAGGATCGCCGACGTGCCGCTCGACGAGCCGCCCGCGGAAGCCCTCGTCGATCAGCAGGCGGGGTAGCATCAACAGCGTCGCGCCTGGAACATCGAGCAGCGCCCGCACCGCATTGGTCAGGATGTAATCCAAACGCGGACCCCAGCTATCCGGCCAGACATGCCGGAATGCGGACACGACGCCATCGGCAACAATGGGCTTGAGGTCGTCTGGCACGCGCGAGAGGGGATTGAAGCCGATCGGCCATTCGATGTCGGCCGGGTTGATATAAACCAGGTCATTCGTGCGCGCCCGAGGGACATGTGCGAGCACGGATTCGGCGAGGTCGCCGTGCGGATCGAGCAACGCGAGACCTTCCCCGGCGGCAAGGTCTTGCCGGATCAGGTTGAGAAGGAGGGTGCTTTTACCGGTACCGGTTTGCCCGATCACATAGAGGTGCCGTCGGCGCTCCTCGGGGTCGAGCGTGACATCGCCGCCCAACGTGTGGGCGCCGATGCGGAGCTGCTGATTGAATGCAGTCATAGCCAGAATGGAGCCGGTGTGCCGTGCGCACCGCAAGTTGGGAACATGGTGCGGGCAGTACCCTCATTCCCGATGAGGGCGCGCCGGGGCTACATGGCGTCGTCGTCATTGTGCGTGATGACTTGACTGCCGAGCCCTCCGCTCACTGCCGGCTCGTTTCCGGCCACGATCTTTTCGAGATGGTGGCCTGGTCGGATTGTACCCTTCGGCTCCGCAGGATCGGTAGGGGAGTTGGGGACAGCGACAGGGTTGGCGCCGAACTGTCATTCCCTCTGGAGAGACATGGGCTGCGACATTTCCTCCGGAGCCGACACGCCCTCGCGTACGCGCGCCCGGCCGCGCCGGTCAAGGTCGGCCGCAGGCCGCCCCGCAGGGGTTGCCTTGACGGACGCGGCTCAAGGGCGCGCGAGAATGGAGAAAAGTGAACGAGAGGGTGGCCGCAAGAACGATCGCGGGATGTCCGTTTCTCTGATCGATCGTTCGGGGTCAAGCGCCTTCAGACTATGCAGGACCGCAGCCACGAACCGGCCGCGGGGTTTGGACCGGCAAGTGTTCTGCAATGGACCATGTCGGGAATAATGAGCTGCATGCACTAATTGAGCGCTGCCGACACCAGCAGAGTGGGGCACCGCTCCGGCTCGCTACCATTGCTGCCAGCAACACCCGCGCTGGCTTGAGCCAGGCTAAAGGATGAAATCAAACGCAGTCAGGTGATGATCGACTCCGATCAGGATAATGGTCAGTTCGGGTGTCGAATTGCCGTTGACGTCGGCCTGGATGATGGTGTTGCCGTTGCTCTCGGTCCAGGTCACGCTGTTGGCCACGACGTTGGCATTCTGGCCGCCGAAAACAAAGGCTTGGTCGCCTTTGACTTTGGAATTGGCGTCGATGGCGAACATATCGATCAGATCGGTGCCGTGCACGAAGTCCGTGATGACGTCGGAGGCCCCTGGTGCGCTGTCGGCGGTCGCCGCAAACACAAAGCGGTCGGGACCGGCGCCGCCGACCATCGTGTCGGCGCCGCCGCCGCCGTTGAGCGTGTCGTTGCCGTCATTGCCCTCCAGCCGGTTCGCGACTGAGTTGCCGGTCAGCACGTCGTCGAAGGCGGAGCCGATGAGGTTCTCGACATGAAGCAATACGTCGCCGCTCGCATCCCCGCCGCTCACTTGCGCCGCTCCCGACGCAAGGCTCACCGTCACGCCCGACCCGGAATGCTCATACATGACCGTGTCGATGCCCGCCCCGCCATCCAGGCGGTTCGCCGCGCCATTGCCCTCCAGCACGTCGTCGAAGCCGGAGCCCAGCAAATTCTCGATGTTGACGAGCGTGTCGCCCTCGGCGTCCCCGCCGC
>JBGPOB010000066.1:0-13763 GCA_041487815.1 Xanthobacteraceae bacterium
CATCTTCCCAACCTTCTTCCCATAGCTATAGGCGGCTTCGCCGCCGCGACGTCCGCGGACGCAACCGGCTCAAGCCCAAGCCGCACCCGCAATGCGCCGCCGTCCTGGAGCTGACTGCGCGCGCATGGGCGGATTCCGACAACGACTCCAAATGCGCCCGAATTTGCGCCGGAGCGCGCTTGCGGCGGGTGGCCGGCGTCCACCTAGCCTGAAAACAGGCTAGGTTTTACTGGCGTTCATGCGGCAATCTAGCGTCGTGCGATTCGTTCCGCATGAGCCTTCACTGCGCGCCGGCCGGGGTTTGACGTACTGACAGCGCAAACAGGGAATGGCAAAGTGCGGTGCGCGTTGCCATCTATCTAGGCGAATGCTCGAAGCGATGCCCTGACCGGGCCGGGAGGAAAGATGCGTCTCCTCGTTGTCGAGGACGATCCTGATCTTAACCGTCAGCTTGCGACCGCGCTGACGGAGGCGGGCTATGTGGTGGATCGCGCATTCGACGGCGAGGAAGGCCACTATCTCGGCGAGTCCGAGCCCTATGACGCTGTCATCCTCGATATCGGCTTGCCGAAGATGGACGGCATTTCGGTGCTGGAAGCCTGGCGCCGGGCCGGCCGCGCCATGCCGGTATTGTTGTTAACCGCGCGCGACCGCTGGAGCGACAAGGTGCAGGGCTTCGATGCCGGCGCCGACGATTACGTGGCCAAGCCGTTTCATCTCGAAGAGGTGCTTGCGCGCGTGCGCGCGCTGCTGCGCCGTTCGGTTGGGCATGCGAAAAGCGAATTCATATGCGGTCCGGTTCGGCTCGACTCGCGCACGGGGCGGGTTTCGGTCGACGGCAACCCGGTCAAATTGACATCGCACGAGTATCGGCTGTTGTCGTATCTGATGCATCACGCCGGACGCGTGGTGTCGCGCACCGAGTTGGTTGAGCATCTCTACGACCAGGACTTCGATCGCGATTCAAATACAATCGAAGTCTTCGTCGGCCGCATCCGCAAGAAGCTCGGGGTCGACGTCATCCAGACCGTGCGCGGGCTTGGATATCTGCTTACGCCACCGGGCGAGCCGCGCTAGCCCAACATGCGCGCCAACTCGCTCGCCCTTCGGCTGTTCGTGTCGGCGACCGCATGGACCGTGGTGATTCTGTTCGTGACCGGCTTTGTGTTGTCTACCCTCTATCGTCAGGCGGTGGAAAGATCGTTTGACCGGCGGCTTGTCGTGTATCTGCGCACGATCGTTGCCGATGTTGCCGCACCTGAAGATACCAGCGACCGCGCGCCGCACTCGCTCGCTGAGCCATTGTTCGACCTTCCGCTATCCGGCTGGTACTGGCAGGTAACGCGACTGCAGGTGACGAAGCCGGACGTGCGCTCATCGCGATCGCTGTGGGACAGCGGGCTTCCGCATCTCGTCGACCGAAAAGTTGCCGCCGATATCGACGGAACCCGCCGCAGCTACGTCGACGGCCCCGAGGACCAGCGGCTGCGTTTGATCGAGCGCACCATTGATCTCGGCGAGGATGGCCGTTACCTGGTCGCGGTCGCCGGCGATTCCCAGGAAATCGAGGAGGAGACCCGTAATTTCGACCGTGCGCTCGAAGTTACGTTCGGCCTGTTGATCGTCGTACTGGTGCTGACAACGATGTTCCAGGTGCGGTTCGGCCTTTCGCCCTTGAAGCGCATTTCCGACGAACTCGCGGCCATTCGCGGCGGCACCATGGTGCGCCTACAGGGCAGGTTTCCGGTTGAAATTGAGCCGCTCGCGCGCGAGATCAACGCGCTCCTCGACGCCAACCGAGAGATCGTCGAGCGTGCGCGCACCCATGTGGGAAATCTTGCTCACGTACTGAAGACACCGTTGTCCGTCATGGTCAACGAAGCGAGCGCGCGCGCGGACGATCCGTTGGCGGCGAAAGTCTTGGAGCAGGCCGACATCATGCGTGACCAGATGCAACGGCACCTGGAGCGGGCGAGGCTGGCGGCGCGCGCGACGACGGTCGGCACCGTCACCGATGTGGTGCCGGTGTTGCTGGCGCTGGCGCGAACCATGGAAAAGATCCATCAGCATCGCGGGGTTGCCATCGATGTCGACGCGCCGACGCCGGTGCGGTTTCAGGGCGAGCAACCGGACCTTGAGGAAATGCTCGGCAACCTGGTCGACAATGCCTGCAAATGGGCGCAGTCACGCGTCAGCATCGAGGTTATTCCCGAACTCGCGGCCCCCCAGCGCAGCGTACGAATCGTTGTCGACGACGACGGCCCCGGCCTCACCGCGGCGCAACGCGAGCAAGTCGCCCACCGCGGCCGCCGGCTCGACGAGACCAAGCCGGGGTCCGGTCTTGGCCTTTCGATCGTGGTGGAACTTGCCGGCCTCTATCGCGGAAACCTGATCCTTGGATCGGCGCCGATCGGCGGGCTGCGCGCGGAACTTACATTGCCCGCGGCCTAGGGTGTGATCCCGAAAAGTTGCAGACTTTTTCGCCTTCGCGAAGCCCGCTTCGGCGGGCGAAGCAAGGTCGGATAAGATCACACTCAAATTCAATATGTTAGTGGAGCAGTCCGATTCAATCCGAGTTGATCAGACTCTAACGCACGATTGCTTCCGCTTCAAAATCATGCGGATTTCCGTGTTGGTGAATCGTCGCCTGCCCGAGGGGACCCCGCAATTGCGGACCATCTTACATCGAACACGCCCGAATTCGCGCGTTCGGCCGACAGAGTTTTGCCCTATTCGTCCGATCCTGCTAGACGCGCCGTAGCCGGCGCCTTTCGGCCGGCGGGAAACGGAGCGGGTAGGGCATGATGATCTCGGCGCGTCGCGCGATCACTACAGCAGTGCTGGCGAGCGCCCTTGCCGGCTGTGCGGGCAACCCTGAAACCGGCACCGGCCCAAGGGAAAATACCGGAACGGCGGTCGGCGCCATTGCCGGCGCGCTGGTCGGGTCGCAAGTCGGCGGCTCCGCGGGAGCGCGCGTGGCCGCTGGCGTCGCGGGTGCGGCGATCGGCGGATTGATCGGCAATCGCATCGGCGCGGCGCTGGACGATGAGGACCGCCAACGCGCCTATACGGCGCAATTGCAGGCGCTTGATTCGGGACCGTCCGGCGCGCCGGTGAGCTGGCGGAATCCGGACTCCGGCCGCTACGGCACGGTAGTCCCCGGCCCCGCGTACCAGCAGGGCGGCGGAACCTGCCGGCAATACACCCATACTATATATATAGATGGCAGGCCGCAGACCGCCCGCGGGGCGGCATGCCGCAATCCTGACGGGACCTGGACGCCGATCAGCTGAGCCTGCGGCACAACGACACTGCGTCCGGTCGTCCAATGTGACGTTGCGTCGGAATCTGTCAGCTTTTCGCGTCAATTCGCTCGGGCTAACCGGCCCGTAATGCATTGAAGTTGCGGCAATGACGCCGATGCGATAGGTACCAGCGCGGCCGCGATTGCGGATCCCAAATATCATGCTTGGTTTGGTCCTTACGTTGATGATGGCAGCGGCCGTTTTGGCGGTTCTCTGGCCGCTCAGCCGTGCCCGCGCGCTTGCAAGCGACGGTGGCGACGCAGCGGTCTATCGCAGTCAGCTCGACGAACTCGAACGCGAGCGCGGCGCGGGGATGATCGAGGAGGCCGAGATTGCGTCCGCTCGCGTGGAATTTTCGCGCCGTCTGCTGGCGGCCGTCGATGCCACCCGCGCCATAATCCCCGGCGCGGGAATAATTTCGGCACACTGGCGCCGTCGGATGGCGGCGGTAACAGCCCTCGTCCTCATGCCTGCGGCAGCCGGTGCGATTTATATCGCGCTCGGTTCTCCAACCTTGCCGGGTCAGCCGATCGCCGCGCGGGAGAATCAAAAACCGGACCAATCACTCGCAGGGCTGATTGCGCGCGTTGAGGCGCGTCTTGCGCAAAATCCGGAAGAAGGTCGCGGCTGGGAAGTCATTGCGCCCGCTTACATGCGGCTCGGACGGTTCGACGATGCCGTGCGCGCTCAGGCCAATGTGGTCCGGCTGCTTAGTGAATCCGCGACTCGCCGGTCAGATCTGGGTGAGGCTTTGGTCGCGCAAGCTAACGGTGTCGTAACCTCCGATGCGCGAGCCGCATTCGAACTGGCGCGCTCGCTCGACCCGCAGGACGCGCGTGCGCAGTTCTACATCGGCCTGGCCGCCGAACAGGACGGCCGCATCGACGACGCGGCACAAATCTGGCGTCGTTTGATGGCGGCCGCTGCGGGCGATGCGCCGTGGCTCGCGACCGTCAAACAGGCGCTGGCGCGTATCGACGCCGGCGCCGATCAGGGCATGCGGGTCCCGAGCCCCGAGGAAATCGCCGCCTCGGTCGAAATGCCGCCGGCCGAACGCGACCGCATGGTGCGGGCGATGGTCGAGCGCCTGGCCGAGCGCTTGCACGCAGACGGCTCCGACGTCGATGGCTGGTTGCGGCTCATGCGCGCCTATATGATGCTGGGCAATCGCGACCAGGCGCACACAGCGGCGATCGATGCGCGTCAAGCGCTTCACGACGCGCCGGAGAAGCTGCGGCGCATCGAGGAAGGCGTCCGGAAATTCGGTGTCGACGGGTAAACCAAAATGAGCCGAAAACAGCGCCGCCTCGTGCTGATCGCGGTTGCCGGCGGCGTCTTGGCCGTGGCCACCGCGCTCGTCCTGGTCGCGTTGCGCGACTCGATTGTATTTTTTAATTCGCCGACCGACGTCGTTGAAAAGCACGTGGCCCCCGGAACCAAAATTCGGCTTGGGGGCTTGGTGTCGTCGGGAAGTGTCAAGCGCGATGGCGAACTTCGCGTGCGCTTTGAAGTGACCGACGGCAATCGCAGCATCCAGGTTGCCTATCGCGGAATACTGCCGGACCTTTTTCGCGAGGGGCAAGGGGTCGTTGCCGAAGGAGCGCTCGACGCCGACGGCGTGTTCAACGCCGACACCGTGCTTGCGAAGCACGACGAAAACTATATGCCAAAAGAAGTTGCCGACGCCTTGAAGCGTCAGGGCCATTGGAAAGACGAGTACAAGAAACCGGCGCAACCGCCGGCCCGCAATAGCGGATCCTGAGCCAGCCGATGATCGCGGAATCCGGCCATTTCGCCCTGATATTGGCGCTCGTGCTCGCGCTGATGCAGTCGGTGATACCGCTCTACGGTGCGCGTCGCGGCGACGCCACGCTGATGAACGTCGCGGAAGTTACGGCGCTTGCGCAATTTGGATTTCTCGCCTTTGCGCTGGCCGCATTGATCGCAAGCTACGTTACCTCGGATTTTTCGGTCGCGAATGTCTATGAAAATTCGCATTCCGCGATGCCGCTCATCTACAAGATCACCAGCGTGTGGGGCAACCACGAAGGTTCGATGTTGCTCTGGGTGCTGATCCTGGGGCTGTTAGGAGCGCTGGTTGCGGTGTTCGGGAGCAATATCCCGCCGCAGTTGAAGGCAACGGTGTTGTCGGTGCAAGCGTGGATCGCCGCGACGTTCGATCTGTTCATATTGACGACGTCGAACCCGTTCCTGCGCCTTGCCGACGCGCCGTTCGAAGGTCGCGATCTCAACCCGATCCTGCAGGATCTCGGTCTCGCGATTCATCCGCCGCTGCTCTATCTCGGTTACGTCGGGTTCTCGATTGTATTTTCGTTCGCCGTTGCCGCGCTCATCGAAGGCCATATCAATGCCGCCTGGGCGCGATTTGTCCGGCCATGGGCGCTGATCGCTTGGATGTGCCTGACGCTCGGCATCGCGATGGGATCCTACTGGGCGTACTACGAACTGGGCTGGGGCGGCTGGTGGTTCTGGGATCCGGTCGAGAATGCCTCGCTGATGCCGTGGCTCGCAGGCACCGCGCTGTTGCATTCGGCGGTGGTGATGGAACGGCGCGAGGCTCTCACGGCCTGGTCGATTTTTCTAGCCATCCTGGCGTTTTCGCTGTCGTTGATCGGCACATTCCTCGTGCGCTCCGGCGTTCTGACGTCGGTTCATTCGTTTGCCAATGACCCCGCGCGCGGCATTTTTATTTTAACGATTCTCGTCGTATTCATCGGGGGCGCGCTGGCGCTGTTTGCCTGGCGCGCGCCGGTGCTCAAGCAAGGCGGTGCATTCGCGCCAATCTCGCGCGAGGGGGCGCTGGTCGTCAACAATCTGTTCTTGACCACGGCTTGCGCGACGGTCTTCGTTGGCACGCTTTATCCGCTGGTGCTCGAGGCGCTCACGGGAGCGAAAATTTCGGTTGGAGCGCCGTTTTTCAATCTGACTTTTGTGCCGTTGTTCCTGCCGTTGTTGATCGCCGTGCCGTTTGGCCCGTTGCTGGCGTGGAAGCGCGGCGATCTCCTTGCGGTGCTGCAACGCCTGTTCGGCGCGCTCGCGATCGCGCTGATCGGCGTCGCCGCGACGTTCGCGCTCGAAGGCAAGCCGGTGCTGCCGGCATTCGGCGTGGGCGTAGCGATGTTTGTCATCGGTGGTGCGGCAACCGACATCGCCGAGCGCACGTTGCTGCTGCGTGCGCCGTTGGCAACCGTGTTTCTCCGAGCTCGCGGCTTGCCGCGTTCGACATGGGGGACTGCGCTGGCTCACATCGGGCTTGGCGTCGCCTTGCTCGGTGTCATCGGCGAGACGCAATGGAGCGCGGAACGCGTGGTATCGCTGGCCCCGGGACAGCGCGTGACGATGCGCGGCTACGACTTCACTTTCGAAGGAACGACCCCGCGCACCGGTCCCAACTATCGTGAAACGGTGGCGCACTTCGTGGTGCGGCGCAGAGGTGAAATCATCGGGATTCTGGAGCCGACGAAGCGCACGTTCGTGTCGCGGGGAACGACGACGACCGAAGCCGCGTTGCTGACGCGCGGGTTGAGCCAGTTGTATGTTTCGCTCGGCGAGCCGGGTGAAAACGGCGCCATCGCGGTTCGCCTGTATCACAAGTCGATCGTTCTTCTGATCTGGCTCGGTGCCATGGTGATGGTCCTGGGTGGCGCGCTTTCGCTTTCGGATCGCCGCTTGAGGGTTGGCGCGCCGCAGCGCATTCCGCCCCGCACAGCAATGCGGGCAGCACAGCAGCATTGATGCGATGGCTGGGCTACTCGCGCTGGCGGCTGCGCTGCTCGCGGTGGGGCCGGCCCATTCAACGCGGGCTTATGAAACTGCAGGTCTCCACTGCACTGCCGTTGTTCTATAACCGCTTGAAAATATAGTCGGATTTCTCGATTCCTTGGCGTTACGAATTGTTAATGCGGCCGTCAGGACGCGGTAAGGCTTGAGCCACCATCTTCTCCCGCGAACGGGCTTTTCCTGCTTTGCAAGGAGTTGACGGTCATGAAAAATCTTTCGCTGCGCGCCGGCGGCCGCGGAATTCTCGCCGCGCGGCGCATCGCGCTACTCGGGACCGTTGTTGCCGGCGTCGCCGCCGTGGCAATCGTCGGTCTTCCCGCCATTTCTCCGCACAGCTTCGCAACCTCGGCTTATGCGCAAGCCCAAAATCGCCCCGTCGGCTTTGCCGACATCGTCGAGAAGGTGAAGCCGTCGGTGATTTCGGTGCGGGTCAAGGTATCGGATTCCGACGCTCGGGTGAGTTTGAACGGCGAGGACATCCCGGTCCCGCCCGGTTCGCCCTTTGAATTCTTCTTCAAGCGTTTCGGTGAGCAGGATGGGCGCGGACCGGGCATGCCGCGCCGCCGCAATTTCAGCATGGGGCAAGGATCCGGCTTCTTCATTTCTGCCGACGGCTTTGCTGTCACCAACAATCACGTCGTGGAGAAGGCCGAGAGCGTCGAGGTGACGACTGACGACGGCAAAACCCATAACGCCAAGGTAATTGGCACCGATTCGCGCACGGATCTTGCGCTGATCAAGGTCGAAGGCGGCGGCAATTTCCCGTTTGTGCGGCTCGCCGATACGGCGCCGCGTGTTGGCGACTGGGTGCTGGCTGTTGGAAATCCGTTCGGCCTCGGCGGCACGGTTACCGCCGGCATCGTGTCGGCGCGCGGCCGCGATATTGGCGCCGGCCCCTACGACGATTTCATCCAGATCGACGCGCCGGTCAACAAAGGCAACTCCGGCGGGCCGACATTCGACGTTGACGGCAATGTCATCGGCGTCAACACGGCAATCTTCTCGCCCTCCGGCGGGTCGGTCGGCATCGCCTTCGCCATTCCCTCCGAAACCGTGAAGACGGTTGTGGCCCAGCTCAAGGACAAGGGCACAGTCAGCCGCGGCTGGATCGGCGTGCAGATTCAGCCCGTCACGCGCGAGATCGCCGACAGCCTCGGCCTCAAGAACGCGGAGGGCGCGCTGGTCGCCGAGCCGCAGGCCGGCGGCCCGGCCGCCAAGGCCGGCATCAAGTCCGGCGACGTCATCACCAAGGTCGACGGCAACCCCGTCAAGGATGCGCGTACGCTCGCGCGTCGCATCGGCGGACTTGCGCCGGGCGCATCGGTGAAGTTGACGCTGGTCCGCGATGGCAAGGAGACCCTCGTCACGCTCACGCTCGGCGAATTGCCCAATCAGCGGCAGGCCAACGTTCAGCCTGACAATAATCGCGCGGTGCCGGGCGCGGACTTGCCGAAACTCGGGCTGTCGCTCGCGCCCGCGGGCGATGTTGGCGGGTCGGGCGGCGAGGGCGTTGTCGTGACCGCTGTCGACCCCGACGGCCCGGCCGCGGAGCACGGCTTCAAGACCGGCGACGTCATTCTCGAAGTCGCCGGCGTGAAGGTGGCAACACCCACCGATGTGCGCAAGGCACTCGCGGGCGCGCGCTCGGGCGGCAGGAACACGGTTTTGATGCGGGTGAAGTCAGGTGAGGCGACTCGCTTTGTCGCATTGCCTCTGGGCAACGCCTAGCAGGATTGGGGCGTATCGCTGGCAATCGTCGCCCCCGCCGGCGGTAATGTCTCAAGGGGACGGGCCCCGTGCCCGTCCCCAATTTATCTTGGGTTTGGAGCAACCCGTGCCGCTGGCGACCCGGCCGGCATGCAAAATGACCGGACTGGTACTCGGCCCGGCGCCACCATATTTTTCTCACCAGCGTTAGAGCGCTACAGTCGCCCGCCCAGGTCGTAAACCCGGCGCGGGCGACGCGGATTATATTGGACTGAGCATGCGCCTCCTGATTGTCGAGGACGACCGCGACGCAGCCGATTACCTGGTCAAGGCACTGGGCGAGGCCGGGCATATTGCCGACCGTGCCCCCGACGGCGTGGAGGGCTTGGCGCTTGCGCTCGACGGGGGCTATGACGTGCTGGTCGTCGACCGAATGCTGCCCCGCCTCGATGGGCTCGCCCTCATCGGAACGCTGCGCGCCAAATCCGTGACGACGCCGGCGCTGATCTTGTCGGCGCTCGGGCAGGTCGACGACCGCATCAAGGGGCTGCGGGCCGGAGGCGACGACTATCTGGCCAAGCCGTATTCGTTCGCCGAACTCTTGGCGCGCGTCGAAGTATTGGCGCGCCGGCGCGGCGGACCGGCGGAACCGACCGCCTATCGCGTTGGCGATCTCGATCTTGATCGGCTGTCGCACAGCGTGATGCGCGGCGGCAAGACCGTCTCGCTGCAACCACGCGAATTCCGGCTGCTGGAGTTCCTGATGAAGAACGCCGGCCAAGTGGTAACGCGCACGATGCTGCTCGAAAATGTGTGGGACTATCATTTCGATCCCCAAACCAACGTCATTGATGTGCACATTTCACGTTTGCGTTCTAAGATCGACAAGGGATTCCCGCAATCGCTCCTGCACACGGTGCGCGGGGTAGGATACATGGTACGTGAAGGCGCTCGGTAGGCTGCTCCGCACCACCGCGTTTCGCATGACGCTGGTCTACCTCGTCGTGTTCGCGGTCTTTGCGGCATTCCTTCTCGGCTACTTCGCGTTCAACACCCGCCACCTGATCACCGAGCAGATCACTTCCACGGTCGATGTAGAAATACTCGGCCTCGCCGAGCAGTATCGGCAGGGCGGCGTCCGCCGTCTTGTCTTCATTATCGATCAACGCGCGCGGCGGCCGGGTTCCAGCCTCTATCTTGTCACGACACCGACAGGCGACGGGCTGGCCGGCAACGTGGGCACGCTCGCAACCGGCGTTCTCGACACGCCGGGCTGGACTGAGACCACGTATCGTCGCCTGGAGGAGGCGGATACGGCCGTGCATCATGCGCTCGCGCGCGTTTTTCTGTTGCCGGGAGGCTTCCGCCTGCTGGTTGGCCGCGACCTCGACGAACGCGAACGCCTGTTCGAAATTATAGCCCGGGCCGGGCGTTGGTCCGTTGCAATGGTCATTGTGCTCGGCATCGGCGGCGGAATTTTTGTCAGCCGACGCGTCCTCAGGCGCGTCGACGCCTTGACCAATACCGCGCATACGATCATGGCCGGAAATCTTTCGGGCCGGCTTCCGGTCGGCGGATCAGGCGATGAACTCGACCGGCTTGCCGACAATTTCAATGCGATGCTTGCCCGCATTGAAGCGCTGATGCATGGCTTGAAGGAAGTTTCCGACAATGTCGCCCACGATCTGAAGACGCCTTTGACCCGGCTGCGCAACCGCTGCGAGGAGGCATTGCGATCGGCCAAGGAGCCTGCCGATTATCGCAGCGTGCTGGAGGCGACCATTGCGGAATCCGAGGAACTGATCAGAACATTCAATGCGCTTCTGATGATCGCGCGGGCGGAGTCAGGGGAGGCGCGCGACGACATGACTGAATTCGATGCCGCCGAGATTGCCCGCGGAATCGCCGAACTTTATGAACCGTTGGCGGAGGACACGGGGCTGTCATTGCGCGTCGAGGCCGAGGCGGCGCCGGTCAAAGCCAACCGCGAACTGGTAAGTCAGGCGCTTGCAAATCTGGTCGATAACGCGATCAAATATGCCCGTGTCGAGGTGAGATCCGCGAATGGCAAACCTTCGGAAATCCTGGTGACGGCCAAAAGCGTCAACGATCGTATCCAGCTCGCCGTGAGCGACAACGGGCCCGGCATACCGGAAGGCGACCGCGGCCGCGTGGTCGAACGCTTCGTGCGGCTTGAGCAGAGCCGGTCGCGGCCGGGCTCGGGCCTTGGACTGAGCCTTGCCTCCGCGGTGGCGCGGCTGCATGGCGGCGAACTCCAGCTCTCCGATAACGCGCCGGGATTGCGCGCGGTGATCGAACTGCCGCGGGCGCCGGCGGCCGGGACGGGCTGAATTGGCAAAAAAAGCGCGCACGCGGCGCGCGGCCGCAACGGCGGAGTCCTTCGCGCAACGTCTCAAGCCGCAACAGCCTGTATCCAAATCGGCGCGCCGGCAGGTTGCGGATTGGCTGCGGAAAATCGCACGCGCCCGGCAAGGGAGCGGCCTTGCCAAGATAGCGGCCGCGTCACCGCGAATTATTCAGTTGATGGCCCGCATCGCCGAGGGATCGCCGTATCTCTGGGGCCTGATCGACGCGGCGCCCGCGCGCTGGCTTGGAATTCTCGATGCCGATCCCGATGATCACCTCGCATTGTTGCTGCGCAACGCCACGCGCGACATCGACGCATGTCAAAAGGACGATCAAGCCAAGCGCATTCTGCGGCTGCTGAAGGCCGAGGCTTCGCTGTTGATCGCCGCCGCGGATATCGGTGGCGTTTGGGATTTGCCGCACGTGACGCGCGCTCTGACGGAACTGGCCGACACCGCGGTCGCCAATACCGTCCGGTTTGTACACCGCACCGCGGTATCGAATGGCCTGGCGGCGCCATCGGGTGCGTCGGCGCCGGCGGGGTATTTTGTGCTGGCGCTCGGCAAAATGGGCGCATACGAACTGAACTACTCGAGCGATATCGACCTGATGGTGTTCTTCGAGCCGGATGCCGTCGCTCCGGACGTCGAACCGGTCGAATATTTCGTGCGGCGGACGCGCGGCCTCATCAAGCTTTTGCAGGAGCGCACTGCCGACGGCTACGTTTTCCGCGTCGATCTTCGGCTGCGGCCCGATCCGGCTTCAACGCAGATTGCGATCTCGGTGCCGGCCGCACTCGACTATTACGAGCGTCGTGGGCAAAATTGGGAACGCGCGGCGATGATCAAGGCGCGTCCTTGCGGCGGCGATGTCGCGGCGGGTGAGGCATTTCTCGCGGAGCTTTCCCCGTTCATCTGGCGAAAGTACCTCGACTACGGGGCGCTTGCCGACATCCACGCGATGAAGCAACAGATTCATGTCTATCGTGGTCACGACGAAATCGCGATCGAAGGCCACAATGTCAAGCTTGGACGCGGAGGCATCCGTGAAATCGAGTTTTTTGTTCAGACACAGCAGCTCATCGCCGGGGGACGCCATCTCGAGCTGCGTGGGCGCGAGACGCTGGCGACGCTGGCCGAACTGGCGCGCGGCAACTGGATCAAGGAAACCGCTGCCGAGGAGCTCGATGCGGCGTATCGGTTCTTGCGCACCGTCGAGCATCGTTTGCAGATGGTTGCCGACGAACAGACGCACACGTTGCCGGAAGACCGTGACGCGATGGAACGGTTTTCGCGATTTTCAGGTTTCGCGGGCCGCGACCAATTCGCCGAAGCGCTGCTGGTCCATCTGCGCAATGTCCAGCGCCATTACTTCGCGCTGTTCGAAGTATCGACGCCGCCGCCGGAGACCGGTCAGATCGCGATTGACGCCGGCGCGAAGAGCATCGCCAGCAATGTCGCCTATTTTGGCGAGCGCGGATTTGCGCGCCCCGCCGAAGCCGCGGGCGCGGTGCAGCGCTGGTTTTCCGGAGAGTATCGCGCGCTGCAAGGAGAGCGTGTCCGCGAACACTTGGCGGAGCTATTGCCGCAGTTCGTCGCCGACGCGGCGCGTTCCGACAATCCTGACGGATCGCTGCAGACGCTCGATGCGTTTCTTGCATCGTTGCATGGCGGCGCGCGGCTACTTTCGCTGTTGCGCCAGAACCGCGACATTGTCGCACTCTTGGCCACCATTCTCGCAACGGCGCCGCGGCTCGCCGACGTGCTGGCCCAACAGCCCGAAGTTATCGACGCCGTGCTTGAGCCGGTATTCTTTGGCGCGCTTCCGGACAAGGAGCAGCTTGAACGATTGCTTTCGATCTCGCTAGGGCAGGCGACAATATTCGAGGATGTTCTCGACCGCACCCGCATGTTCGGGCGCGAACATCAATTCTTGATCGGTGTCCGCGTCATTTCGGGAACGGTATCCGCGGCGCAGGCGGGCGAGGCGTTTGCCTGCCTGGCTGACGTTCTGATCGCTGCGACCAAGACCGCGGTCGAGACGCGATTTGCCGCCGATCACGGCACAATCCGCCGCCAGGAATGCGCCGTCCTCGCGCTCGGCAAGCTCGGGGGCCGCGAGATGACGGCCGGCTCCGATCTCGATCTCATCGTTGCCTACGATTTCGATGCGGAGCATCCGGAATCGGACGGCGCGCGGCCGCTGACCGGTAGTCATTACTTCGCGCGCATGACGCAGCGGCTGATCAATGCGCTCACCGCGCCTACGAACTACGGACGGCTGTACGATGTTGACATGCGACTGCGGCCATCGGGGCGCTCGGGCCCGCTGGCGACGTCATTTGAAGCGTTTGAGCATTACCAGCGCCATGACGCTTGGACTTGGGAACACATGGCGCTGACGCGCGCGCGCGTCATCTGCGGCTCGGCTAAATTCGCGACGAAAATTGACACTCTGATCCGGGATGTCCTAGGCATGGCGCGCGAGGCCGCGGACGTTGCGGCAGCCGTCGCCGACATGCGCCACGCCGTGGCGACCGAACGCGGAGAAGGCGAGCGTTGGGACATCAAGGATGCCGCGGGC
>JBGPOB010000067.1:0-13754 GCA_041487815.1 Xanthobacteraceae bacterium
TCGAGACGCGGTCGACGGCCTTCGGCGGCAGTGGCGAGGCGAAAACCGGTAGATTGAGCACCAATAACGAACTCGGAAGCGGAGCCGTTACGGCGGCGAGATCGTTGTAGTCGCCAAAGGTGCGCGTGGTGCTGGTGTTGACGGAGAGGCCGAAAAGCTTGGTTTCGAAGCCCGCGTAAACTTGCACACCGCTCTGGCCTTGATAGGCGCTGCCGCTCGCCGCCACCGACAGAATGCCATAGTCGGCCGCGCGTACCACAGCGCCCGCGCCGCCGTTGTAGAGATTGGCGTTTAGCTCGGCGTGACCTTCAAGGGTAAGCCAGTCGTTAAGTCCGTGCCGGACGCTGGCGGAAGCGAAAGCTTGTTCGACATAATTGTCCGACTGCGTTCCGTAGTGCGAGCGCGGAAGCCCGGCTTCGCCCGAGAAATAGGTCAGGCCCTCGCGCAGCAATCGCGCCGAGGTGTAGAACGGCAGCGTGGTTTCAACCTCGCGGCCCGCCGCATCGCGCAGCACCAGCCTCGCTTCGCCACCGGAGACCAGTGGCAGGTTGTTGACCTGAAACGGGCCCGGCGGCACGTTCTGCGTGTAGGTCTTGGTGTTGTTGACATAGACGTCCAGCGTCGACGGCACGGCCGCACTTCCGGAAAACGACGGCAGCGGCGCGGTCACGAGATCCGACCGCAATCCAAAATTACGTTGCGCCTGGACGCCGCCAAAGCGGATCGGACGCGTCCAGTTCAATCCACCCGAGATGGCGTCACCGGCACGATAGGTGATGAGCGATTCCGGATCGGAATAGGTCAACGTCGTGTCGAGGCGAAGCGCCGTGAGGTCGCGCGTTGTCGTCGTGCCCAGAATTGCCGTCTGCGACAGCGTGCCGAACGGACTGAATACGCGCCCGTCGAGCGATGCCGAGCCGCCGTTGAATGTCAGCGGGCGTTTGTCAAATCCCGTGGTCTCCGCGCCGAACAGCGTATAATTGAGAACCGAGCCCCAGGACGTCTGGACCGGAAGTTTTTCATTTGGGCCCCCGGTCGCATCGAAGGCGCGCGCGATACGCTGCTCGTTCGCGAGCGTAAAATCGATCGCCTGTGTTGGTTCGTCGTATTTGAATTTGCCGCCAATCGCGACATCGAGTTCGACAATTTCATCCGCGCTTCCGGAACTGGGGATCTTGACGCCGATTTCGGCAAGCTCCGATCTGCGCGCCGCCAAGCGCCCGTCGGCGAGCTGGAGGAACGCGCCCAGGAGGCCGGTTTTTTCGCCGTTTATCGACACTTCAAGCTGCAGCGGCCGGCCGCCCTCAACGGATGCGAAGGCCGCCGTAATCCATAGTCCGAGTACGGCGACGGCGGCCGCAATGCGTCCTGGCCGTACTATCCATTTGGTTTGGCGCGTAGCCATGACGCTTGATGCCTGATCGGATCACGCGCACCGGCGGGCCAACGACGATCAGCGTTTGACGTTGATCGGGCCGCCGTCGGTTTCGGCGCTGACCGTGGCCACGACCCCGGTGCCAAATCCCTTGGCTCTGGCGGGAATCGCCCAGACCTTGGTCGAGCGGCCGAGAACGTATCCGGCGAGCCCGTCGCCGAAATTCGCTGTTACGCCTTTGCTGTCGGTGAGCTTGAGCTTGGCAAGCCGAATGCGGCGGTCGCCTTCATTCGTTGCCACCACAACCGTCTTGTTGCTGCGGCGCTGCAACTCCCACTTCAGCTTGGGCGCGCCCGGCGCCGGCGAATTGAAGAACACCGGGATTGAATATCGCAGGACGATGTTGACGGTCGCAGTACGCTGCTGCGTCGGCGCCGGCAGTTCGTCGATCAGCAAGCGATAGGACTCCTCGACAGCCACAGGCGATTTATTCGTCCGCACAATGCGGACAACGTAATTCGCCTTTGGTTTGAGCGACACGATCGGCGGGCTGGCGGCGACGTCATCGGTCGGCTCCAGCTTGTCCTCACCGTTCACTTGCGTCCATTTGAACACGCGGACCTGAGCGTCAAGCGGGCGATCGCCCTCGTTGCGCAGGCTCAGCGTTGCAGCCGCACCGGGCGCCGCCACTTCGACGGAGACCGGTGCGACCTGCAAGGACGCGGCTTGCAACATCGCGCAAGGCGATGCCAGGAGTGCGGCCAGACACGCGGTTACGATTTTTGCTTTGATCGACATGGCTGCCGCTCCCCTCTTTAGTAAGTGACAGTGACTTGCACGGTGTCGGCATAGGCACCCGGCCGCGACGTGGTTTGCGGCGGAACGCGGCCATAAACCGTGAACGTCTGCTCGGCGCCGGTACCAGCCGAAGTAACGGTATCGGTGGCAACGGTGTCGCCCCAGATGATGGTGCGTCCGGCATTCGAATAGAGCTTGTACTGGACCGTTTCGCTACTCGGACCCGTCATCAGGCGCGTCGTAACGTTGGCGCCTGCCCCCTGTCCGGCATCGAGACCGATATCGAAGGGCGTGGTGTTGGTGCATTGCACCTTGATCAAAGACGTTTGATCAATGTTGGCGTTGATGACACCGTTGGATCCGAAGTTCAGCGTTGCAGCGCTGTTGATCACGCACTGCGCCGTGACCGTGAGCTGGACCTGAAACGTTGAAGTTGTCGTCGCGGCTTGCGCCACGCCGCCAATCAATGAAAGCCCGCCCAAGAGGGCGAGCCTTGTTGCTGTCTTCATGATACTCCCCGTTGCTTCACTTCCAGGTCGGCATGTGAATACCGCCTGCGTACGCGGGGATTAGTGCGCGATTGTCATAAACAAAGTTATGGGAATCGCGCCCGCGTTCGGCCAATGGTAAAATTCGAGCTAAATTGTAATTAGTAATTCGCGGGCTTTGACGCTGCGGAAACGTCGATGGTTATTGGGCTTATCGACTGGTCAACGTAAACGTGCCGAGCGCCAAATGTGTAAAATTCAATTTGAATTCACCAATCTTCCAATCGTCGGGAAATCCACACTTTGGCACGCGCACCCAAATTCAATTAACTGTCATATCGGCGCTGACGTGAGTGGATCGTTCAAACACGCTGCAAGTTAATTGCACTTAACACTTTCACGCGGCGCGCGATCCGGGGAGATAAAATAGCTGTCGCCAACAGGATCATGCGCCAATTTGAAAAGTCGGCGCGCGCGCGCAGATCGGCTTACGCGATCCGCGCAGACTTGTTGGCCGGCACAAACGCGCTGCCTACTTCCGCCGAGCGCGCGCCAACGTTCCGCGTGAGCATTTCCTCTGCCTTCACAGCCGATGGTTTCCATGTGCCTAATAGGCCGGGAAAGATCAACATGGAGGAGCGCCGTGCAACGGCCGTTCGAGGGCATTCGCGTCATCGACATCACGCATGTGCTGGCGGGACCATTCGCGACCTATCAGCTTGCCGTGCTCGGCGCCGATGTCATCAAGATCGAGCATCCCGATGAGCCGGACCAGAGCCGCGAGACGGGGCCCGACCGCGCGCTCGCCCGCGCCAGGATGGGTACGAGCTTTCTGACGCAGGCGTCGAACAAGCGTTCGCTGACACTCGATCTGAAAGCCGCGGAGGGTCAGCATATCCTCAAACAGCTCGCCGCGACCGCCGACGTGCTGGTGGAAAATTATCGGCCGGGGGCCCTCGATGCGCTCGGCCTCGGCTATGACGCGTTCGCGGCCGTCAACCCGCGGCTGATCTATGCGTCGATGTCGGCGTTCGGCCAGGACGGGCCGCGCCGCCAGCACACCGCCTACGACTACGTAATCCAGGCAAGTTCGGGAATCATGGCAATGACCGGAACGCCGGAGGTCAATCCCGTCAAGTTCGGATCGCCCGCAATAGACTACGCGACCGGAACGACCGGCGCATTTGCGCTCGCAGCCGCGTTATTTCAGCGCGAACGTTGCGGGCGCGGCCAGCGGATCGACATTGCGATGTTCGACGTTGCCATGATCTTGATGGGTTCGCATCTCACCGGCTATCTGCGGACCGGTTCACACCCCAAACCTGGCGGCAACAGCAACGAATACGCGACCAACAGTTGCTATCCGACGCGCGACGGGCTGCTGATGCTTGGCGCCAGCAACATGCGGCAGTACCGCCGACTGTGGACCGTCCTCGGCCGCCCCGAGATGATCCGGAAAAATCACGAGGAACGCCAGCGCGAGCGCGAGCGCGAGGTCGCGGTGCTGAATGAAATCCTGATGACGCGCAACGCCGACGAGTGGGCGGAGTTTCTGCAATCCCGCCACGTCCCCGCCGCGCGCGTGCGCACCATGGGCGAGGCGCTTGCCGACGAGCACCTGAAATATCGCAACATCGTGCACCGCCATTCCGCGTCGCCGGCAATCGAGGGCGAACTGGCCGTGCCGGTCGCGGCTTTCAAGTTCGCCACGGGCGGACCGCATATCGACGCCCCGCCCCCGACGCTTGGACAACACACCGGCGAGGTCCTCACCGAACTAGGCTACGATGACGCCGGGATCGCACAGCTACGGGCGGCTCATGTCGTTTGATAAGTCTTGAAAAGCAGACCTATGCGAACGATGCCTGCCGTGCGGCAGCGGGCTCAAGCCGCGAGCGACCAAGGGCGCGAGCGCTTTCGTTCCAGTATTCTCCTGAAAAATCCTGTCTCCGCCACGCGAGATATTCAATATTTCCGCCGCCGCATCGATGTTGGCACTTTGCCCACGAACATTCTGGCGCTATCCTTCAGCGAAGATCGACGGACAGGCCGCAACGCGGCGGCCATGAACAGGCAGGAAGCGCCACGATTCCAAGAAGAAGCCTGGAATTTGCGCAATTTCATCGGGGCTACATCGGGAGGAAGCAGCAATGGATAGACGCACGTTTGTAAAGGGCACCGCGGTAATAGCTGGCGTTTCCAGCCTGCCGCGAGTCAGTTTCGGCCAGGCGGCCCCCGCCAAGATCGGCGTCGTCGGGCCGAAAACCGGCCCGCTCGCCGGTGGCGCCGCGGTAACGCATTTTCCAAACTTCAAGCTCTGGGCCAAGGAGATCAACGATCGCGGCGGTCTCAAGCTCAAGGGCGGCCAGCGCAAGATCGAGCTCATCGAATACGACGATCGCACCCAGCCCGGCGAGTGCATCAAGGCGGTCGAGCGGCTGGCGACGGTCGACAAGGCCGACTTCATCATGGCGCCGTACGCCACCGGCTTCAATTTGGCGGCTGCTCCGATCTTCGACAAGTACAAATACCCGCAGGTCGCGCAGGCGGCGGTCACCGACAAGATGGATGAACTGACGAAGAAATATTCAGGCCTGTTCTTCGTTCAGGGCTCGACTTCCGCCTATGCCACAACCGCGATTAACGTCCTCAAGAAGCTGAAGGACGAAGGCAAGATCGGCAATAAGGTGGCCGTGGTCAACGTGGCGGACACCTTCGGCATTGAGCTCGCCAATGCCGGCCGGCCGCTGTTCAAGACCGCCGGATTCGACATCGTCTATGACACGTCCTATCCGCTTGGCACGCAGGATCTCGCGCCGGTGATCAAGGCCGCCAAGGCGGCGAATCCGGATGCGTTCGTGGCGTGGTCCTATCCGCCCGACACTTTCGGTCTAGCCGAGCAGGCCAAGATCGAAGGACTGAACGTGAAGGCCTATTACAGCGCGGTCGCGACCGCCTTCCCGGCCTTCAAGGCCAAGTTCGGCGCCGCAGCCGAAAACGTGCTCGGCGCCGGCGGCGTCAAGGACACGCCGGAACTGCGGAAGTTTTACAAGGATCTCAAGGACGCGACGAATGTCGACGGCGATTATTGGGGCAATCCGGTTTACTACTCGATGCTCCAGATGATCGAACAGGCGATCGTGGACGTGGGCTCGTTCGATCTTCCTGCAATCACCAAGCAGCTCAAGGCCAAGACCTACAAGACACTCATCGGCGACATGGACGTTCGCACTCAGAAACTCACCTGGCTGTGGACGGTTGGCCAATGGCAGGGCGATCTCTTCCACGGCGTCGCGGGCGTCGGCGTCAGCGGCGCCAAGCCGGTGCAGCTCAAGACCGGCTGGGCGTGATAAAAACCTAGACTCTTCGTCGAGTTTGCCCGGCGCGGAACCCGTTCCCGCGCCGGGCCGCTTTTGGATGCAGCCCGGTGCGGCCGTCATGGACATTTTGATCATCGGTCTTCTGCTCGGCGGCACTTACGCCCTGATGGCGATGGGCCTGCAACTCCAATACGGTGTCGCGCGGATCATGAATCTCGCCAACGGCGAGATCCTGGTTGCCGCCGCATTCGGAACGTTCTGGTTTTTTACGGCGACGAAGGTAAGTCCTTTCGTGTCGCTGATCGGCATCGTGCCATTGGCATTTGCGCTCAACTGGGCGGTGTACCGCGTTCTCATTTTGCCGCTCGTGCGGCGCGCCAAGAACCAAGGCCAGCTTGACGTCGACAGCATCCTGGCGACGTTCGGTATCAGCTTCATATTTATTGGAATTTTGCTGCATGTGTTTGGCGGCGACTACCTGAGCTATTCCTATCTCGCCCGCCCCTACGTTATTTTCGGCGAGAATTACGGACTTAATCGCATTGCCGCTTTCCTCGGGTCGGCCGCAATCTGTATCGGCCTCTATGTTTGGCTGCATCGCACGCGCGCCGGCCTGACGCTGCGCGCGGTCGCGGTCAATCCGTCGGCAGCTGGTCTTGTCAGCATCGATGTCGAGCGCGTGTCGGCGCTGGCCTTCGCGCTTGGTGGTGCGGTGACCGCGGCCGGGGGAACGCTACTCAGCATGTTTCTGACGTTCGACGCTTCGCTCGGTGTGCTGTTTACGCTGAAGGCGCTGGTGATCGTGATTATGGGGGGCGTCAGCGAGATTCGCGGTGCCATTATCGCCTCGTTCATTCTCGGACTTGCCGAAACCGCGGTCGCGATCCTGGTCGATCCGGGACTGACGCTTGCAGCCGCGTATGTGCTCTTTCTCGCGATCCTGCTGCTACGGCCGGAAGGCTTGTTTGGGAGGCGAGTGTGAGTGTCGGCGACACCAGCGGCACCGCGGCGCCACCCGCTCGCCCGAGCGAGATGGCGACGACGCACGCGCGCCATTCATCGGGCCTGTCCGCAAACGAAAAGCGAAATCTGGCAGTCTGTGCAGTCATCTTCGCTATGGTCGCCACCCTTCCCATGATGAGTGACGGCTACTGGCTTTCGATCGGCGTATCGATCGCGATGTACACGGTGCTGGCGACGTCGTGGATGTTGTTCTCGGGCCCGACGAACTACATTTCGCTCGGGACCGCCGCGTTTTTCGGTATCGGCATGTACGTTGTGGCCGGGGGTATCGACGTACTGCCTTATCCTGCGCTCGTGTTGCTGGCCGGCATTGCCGGCGCCGTGTTCGCGGCTATCGTCGGCCTCGCCACATTGCGGATTGCCGGCGTCTATTTCGTGATCTTCACGCTCGGCATGGCCGAACTGATCCGGCAGATCGTGTCATGGGGACAGGCGAAGATGGGATCGCAGGCCGGCCTCTACGTCCTTACCGGCATGTCCGACGCGGCACTCTACTGGCTGCTGCTCAGTTTGGCGGCGCTGGTTTTTCTGGTGGGTTGGTGGATCGGACGCTCGCGCCTTGGTTTCGCGTTGCGCATCATTGGCAATGACGAGGTCGTGGCCGTGCACAGCGGCATCAATACAGCGCGCGCCAAGGTGATCTTGTTCGTGATTTCCTCCGCATTTGCTTCCGTGACGGGAGCATTCGTCGCGCCGCGCTACAGCTATGTCGAGCCCACCATCGCGTTCAGCCCGTTCATTTCGTTTCAGGTCGTAATTATGGCCCTGCTTGGCGGCGTGCATCGGCTGTGGGGGCCGCTGGTCGGCGTTATTCCGTTCACTTTGCTATGGGAGCTGATCAACGCCAGTTTCCCGCGGCAGACGACGCTGCTGCTCGGCGTCGCCTTCCTGCTGATCGTGTACCTGATCCCGCACGGTGTCGTCGGCCTTGTCGAGGACCTGTTGCGACAGCGAAACCTTGCCCTGGGGCGGCTCGTCGAAATGATGCGAGGCCGGAAGAACGACAATGGCTGAACCGATGGCAGGCGCGGTGGCGTTGGCCGTCGAGGCCGTGAGCAAGCGCTTCGGCGGCCTCGTCGCCGTCGACACCATCTCGTTTGACCTTGCGCAAAACGAGGTGCTCGGCCTGATCGGGCCAAACGGTTCCGGCAAGACCACGATGATGAATATGATTTCCGGCGCACTGAAGCCGACGTCGGGCGCGATCAGGCTGCATGGCAATGAGATTTCGCGATTGACGCCCGCCCAGATCGCGATCATGGGCGTTGCGCGCACGTTTCAAATCGTGCGGATGCTGCCCGCGATGACGGTGCTGGAGAATGTCGCGGCCGGCGGCGTATTTGGGCATGACCGCAGGTGGGGGGCGGAGCTCGATGAACACGCTCGCGGTCTGCTGCGGCGCGTCGGCTTGCAGGAGACGGATGATGCGCCGATCAGCGCCTTGACCTATATCGACCAGAAGCGCGTCGAGCTGGCGCGCGCACTGGCGTCCAACCCGAAATTGCTGCTGCTCGATGAGTGGCTCGCCGGCCTGAACCCGACCGAGTTGAAGACCGGAATCGCGCTGATCGAAAAACTGCGCGGCGAAGGCCGCACAATTATTGTCGTCGAGCACGTCATGGACGCGATCCGCAGCTTGTGCGATCGCTGCGTGGTCATGAGCGGCGGCGTCAAGATCGCTGAAGGCACGCCGCGCGAGGTGCTCGCCGACGCCGGGGTGATCCGGGCCTATCTCGGAGACGCCGATGCTTGAATGCAAGAACCTGTCGGTGTCTTACGGACGGCACCGCGCCGTTGAGAACGTGTCGGTTCAGGTCGCGCCGGGTGAGATTGTCGTCATGCTTGGCGCCAATGGCGCCGGTAAGAGCACGTTGCTGCGCGCGATTGCCGGCCAGACGCCGTCGCGCGAGGGCGGCGCGGTACTGATGGATGGCAATGACGTCACCCGCCGCCCGCCCCACGAGATCGTCGAGGCTGGCATTGCACTGGTGCCGGAAGACCGCGGCGTCTTCGCGGAGCTCTCGGTGTTGGAAAATCTGGTGCTGGGTGCCCATCCCAAGCGCGCGCGGGCGCGCGAATCCGAAAACATGGAACGCGTTTTGGCGCTGTTTCCGCGGCTTGCCGAGCGGCGCAAGCAGGTGGTTCGCACCCTGAGCGGCGGTGAGCGCCAGATGGTGGCGCTCGGACGCGCGATGATGTCGGCGCCGTCGATCCTGATGCTGGATGAACCCTCGCTCGGCCTGTCGCCGTTATTGTGCCGCGACCTGTTTCGTTCGCTGGTGCGGATTCGGGAGAACAGCGTCGGAATTTTCCTGGTCGAGCAGAACGCCAAACTGAGCCTGGCGATCGCCGACCGCGGCTACCTCTTGGACAACGGGCACATCGTCGGCGCCGACGCGGCGCAGGCACTTGCCAATGACGAGAGGGTCAAGACCGCGTATCTTGGCGGCGGATAGTGCGGGCGCGATCTTGGGGATTGCGAGCCGCCCGCGCCGATGCCCCGCGCTGCCCGACGAAACGGACCCTGCCGATGACCGCTACAAAGCCTGACGAGGAATTCTTCCGCGAGCGCGGCTTTGGGCTGAAGATGGGCTTTGGCGAACGGCCGGCACTGATCGTCATCGACCTCGTCAAGGCCTTCACCGACGCCAAGCGTCCGCTCGGCGCCAATCTCGATGTGCAAATTGCAGCGACACAACAACTACTGGCGATCGCGCATGCACGCGCGATCCCGGTCTATTTCTCGACGGTCCGTTATGACGATGCCGATCTCGCCGACGCCGGCATCTGGACGCTGAAACAGAAGGGCAGCATTACGCTGCGCCACGACACCGACGGTAGCGAGATCGACCCGCGGCTCAGCGTCGGCACCCGCGACAGCGTGCTTTTGAAGAAATACGCGTCATGCTTCTTCGGCACCGACCTCGTATCGCGTCTGGTCAGCCGACGGATTGACACGCTGATTATCTCCGGCTGCACGACCAGCGGCTGCGTTCGCGCGACCGCCGTTGACGCCGTGCAGAACGGATTTCGTCCGATGATCGTTGCGGAAGCCGTGGGAGACCGCTCGAAAGCCGCGCACGATCAAAGCCTGTTCGACCTCAATGCCAAGTACGGCGACGTCGTTTCGCTCGACGAGACGCTTCGTTATCTGAAAACCGTCGGCCATAACGCCGCGCCGGCCTGACCGTAATGAGTGCCGCCATGAACGATCCTGCTTCTCATCCCCAACGTCACGATCGTTTTGCGTATTCCCCGATTATCGACCGGCCGCCGCTGAAGTGGCCGAACGGTGCGCGGGTGGCGCTCTGGGTTATCCCGAATGTCGAGCACTTCCTGTTCGATCGCCCGTCGACGCCGATCACGCACGCCACCATCGGCTTGGTGCCGGACGTCTTGAACTATTCCTGGCGCGACTACGGCGTACGCGTCGGCATCTGGCGACTGATGGAAATCCTGGCGCGGTTCGGAATCAAGGCAACGGTCGCGCTCAATTCCGACGTCTGCGATTACTACCCGCGCATCATCGAGGAGGGGAACAAGCTTGGCTGGGAATGGATGGGCCACGGCGTCAACAATTCGACGCTGATCAGCAAGCAAACGGAGAGCGAGGAGCGCGCACTCATCAAGCACGTCGTGACGCGGATCACCCAGGCGACCGGCAAAGCTCCGCGCGGCTGGCTTGGCCCGGCGCTCAGCGAAAGCCCCCGCACGCTGGATATTCTTGCCGAAAATGGCATCGACTACGTGGGCGACTGGGTCAACGACGACCAGCCCTATCCCATGCGCGTCAAAAGCGGGGCGATGTATTCGATCCCCTATTCGGTGGAAATCAACGACATTCCTGCATTCCTGGATTTGCACCAGAGCCCGGAAGGCTTCGCGCGTATGATCTGCGACCAGTTCGACGTGCTTTATCAGGAGGGCGCCAAGACCGGCCGCGTCATGTCGATCTGTTTACACCCGTTCCTGATCGGTCACCCGCATCGCAGCAAGCATTTCGTCAAGGCGCTGGAGCATATCGCGTCGCATTCCGGCGTGTGGCTTGCCACCGGGTCGCAAATCATCGATCACTACAAGGCCCAGGTCGGCACGGTCAAAACGCGCTAACCGGCCGGGGCGCGTTTGCGTGACGCTCCCGCAACGTTGCGGCGTCGCGAACGTTTTATGTCGGAGCAGCCGCAGCGGGATGCGGTGGAGTCAACTTATAGTTGGCGCAATTGTGATATTTTTATGCGGTCGCCGCGTTGGCTGCTAGGCGCGGGTGGCGAACCGATCAAGCTTGGCGCGCAAGCGCGATCAAAGCTGGAGGCCTGCGGAACCATGGGAATTCTGACGCGCGCCCGATACCTGGTTATTGCGGTTGCCGCCGCGATGCCGCTTCAAGCCCAGGCGCAAGGTCTTTCGGCCGCGGACAGTGCGCACGACGGCGATGTGAGTGTGCCACCCGGAACCGCACAGCACGCGGTGCGGGCGGATGGGCGCCCGATCGGCACCTACGATAACTGGGCCATTCGACAGCTGCAGGATGACCGGACGTATATCCTCGTAGGACAAGCCACCGGCAAACAGCGCGGCCACCTGTGGCTGCATTGCAACCAGCAAGGACTGCTGACGGTTGCAGTGCCGATGCTGGACAAGGCGAAACGACGCGAGCCGCTGCGCTCGCAGCTCGTGAGCGTCAAATCCGACGATTCGTCGCTGCGCGAGCTGAGTTTGATGGTGTTCGAAAGCTTTGTCGCGATCGCAATGGATTACGACAAGTCGCGCGACACGCGCGTGGCCGCGTTCGTCGACGGACTTGGCAACGCCAGGGACACGTTCGCACTTTCCTATGATCGGACAACGCTTGAATTCAACGTCAGGCAATTCCCCGCCGCACGAACGCGGTTTTTCGAATTATGCGCGCGGCTGGCGCGCAAGTAACGGCGGCGACCGACTTACCGAACCGGCGCGACGATCGATGGCGGGCCGAAAAAAGCGGTCTGATTGAAGACGTATAGAAATCCAACGAAAAATATCAGCGTGGCGGCAGTCGCCAGCGTCGCCAGGTACTTCATCGTTCTTGTCGCGGATACGTTGGCGCTACTCTCCACGTGGTCCTCCTGCATGGCTGGTGCCGAAATCGTACATCGTCGTCTGCGCGTTTGATCCTGGCTTCCCGAGATCATCAGGGATCGGCGATGCCTCAACGTCCACATCGCGGAAGGATACGAGTTTCTGGCGGTTTTCATCCCAAACCGCGAGCCGCACGCACTTGAAGCTCTGCAGCAATGTCATTCGCCGGAATGCGCCAAGCTCTGGGTGCTCGCGCATGACGCGCTGCAATCGGTAAAATGGAATCTTGCTGCTCAGGTGGTGAACGTGGTGCACGCCGATGTTGGCGGTGAACCAGCGCAAAATCCGCGGAAGGTCATAATACGAGCTGCCGTAGAGCGCGGCGTGGGGAAGCGTCCAAGTGCCGCCCTCGGCCCAGCTTGTCTCTTCAAATTGATGCTGCACGTAAAACAGCCAGACGCCGATGGAAGCACCCAGCAATACGATCGGCAGGTGCACCAACAGAAATGGGCCGATACCGATGAACCACATCATTATCGCAACCACGGCGCCGATCGCAACGTTGGTAGCAATGGTGCTTGCCCAGGGCGCAAGACCCGCGCGCATCATGCCAAACGGGAAGCGATGTTGAATCAAAAATAGGTATGCCGGGCCAACTCCGAACATGACAATGGGATGGCGATAGAGACGATAGCCGATCCGACGCCAGCGCGTGCTCGCCAAATATTCACGCACGGTGAGCGTTGTAATATCGCCGATGCCGCGGCGCTCAAGATTGCCGGACGTCGCGTGGTGGACGCTGTGCGTATGCTTCCAGTAATCGTAGGGCGTCATCGTCAATACGCCGAGCGCACGCCCAACCCAGTCGTTCAGGAAACGATGGCGAAAGAACGCACCATGACCGCAATCATGCTGGATCATGAACAAGCGCACCAGGAAGCCGGCGGCCGGCACGGCGAGCAGCAGGCACAGCCAGTAGGAGACGCTGTAGGCCCACCACATCGCAGCCCACAGCAGTACCAGCGGCACAAAAGTGACGGCCAGTTCAAACACGCTGCGCGCAAGATTGGGGCTGCGATAGCACGCCAGCGTCTGGCCCCAGCCGCGCGTCGCGCCCGATCTCATCGGCGCGCCCGCAAGCGTCTCGCCCGCCAGCGGCTCCGGAAGTTCCGAATGGGCGGCCGTTGTGCCGGTTCGGGAGGTCACTGTTTTTTTTGCTTCAGGCGCCAAAGCTGAAATCCGCGATCGGCGATGGCCTTTTCGATCTGATCGCGCGCGAAACGATGCGGAAGGTCGCTGCCGGGCGCGATCGTTTCATTCGCAAGCCAGGGCGCGAATTGCGGCGGCAGCTTGCCCCCGGACGCGTCATCGGTAAACGCTCGCAACGCGTTGGTCTCGGATGTGAAGATGTAAATGCGCATGCGTCCACCTCGTGCCGGATCGCCGACGTTGTCGTTATCGGCAGTGTTCGGCATCGCCGCTCATCGCCGCCGAAATTGTCCGCGTACCGGGGATCGGCGCGTGACGGCTGCCCGTTCATCCTTGTGGCGAAAGATGAGGCGCCCCTTGGTCAGGTCGTAGGGAGACATTTCGACCGTAACGCGGTCGCCAGCCAGCGTCTTGATGCGGTTCCTGCGCATCTTCCCCGCGGTGTAGGCGATGATGGCGTGCCCGTTATCGAGCTGAATACGA
>JBGPOB010000068.1:0-13653 GCA_041487815.1 Xanthobacteraceae bacterium
CATCGGGGCGCATCTCCGCCCCACCCCTGCCATCGGTTCCGCCTTCCAAGCGCCCCTAGAAGACGCCCCTCAGCGAACCGGGCGATGGGAATATTGAGCCTGATTGTGGCAAAAGTAGGATCATTTACTCGATAAAATGTACTTAATCCTAGAGACGTTTCCACTTCCGTCATGCCCGCGCTTGTCGCGGGTATCCACGTCTTTCTTGCTCAGATCAAGTTATCGTAGAGGTCGTTCCATTCCGGATTGACCGAGTTTATGAGCCGCGCCTTCCATGCGCGCGGCCAGTGCTTCATCGTTTTTTCGTGCTGGATCGCGGCGCGGATGTCGTCGCAGGGTTCGTACCAGACGAGAAGCTTGAGCCCATATCGTTTCGTGAATCCATTGATGAGGCCGCGTCGATGCTCGTATGCGCGGCGCGGCAAATCACTCGTCACGCCAACATACAGAATTCCGTTTCGTCGATTGGTGACGATGTAGACGCAACCGCCCATCGCTTAAGTTAAGCAAGGCGTGGATGGCCGGGACAAGTTTACACTCGGGCCCGCCCAAGGCGGGACCCGGGTGCCCGGCCATGACGAAACTCTGTCATTGCGAGCGCAGCGAAGCAATCTCATCCAACACACGCCAACTGATGGAGATTGCTTCGTCGCGCTTCCGCCTTCGTCCTTCGCGCTGCGGCACACAAGCCGCGCTGCTCGCAATGACAGACCGAGCTACTCCGCCGCCTGCATTCTCGGAAAACTCTCCGCCGGCCATGACGACTCAATTCTGGGCGATCTTGCTCCAATAGCTACGCCCGCTCCCGCAGCGGCAACGGCTGGTCGGCGAGCATGGCGCGGATGACCTCGCGCGCAGTCGCGGCATCGAGGCCATGATGCGCAGCCAGCGCCTCGCAATCGGCGGCGATCAGGTCGGCGTCCTGCATCAGCTTCAGGCGCTTGTAGCGGTCGTCGTGGACGAGCCCCATGCTGGCGCCGACGATCTCCAGCACGTTCATGATGCGGAACGAATACTCGCGCTCGTGCGCGCACAGTTCACGGTGGTCGGCGTGATAGACCGCGAGCAAGGCGTCGACGCCCGCGGCCTCGGCGGCGTCGAGCTCGGCGCGATAAAGCTTGCGCTTGTGCTCCGGCACGGCCGACAAGGCGTTGCTCATCAGCCCGATGGCGGGCTGGCCGAGATCGACAAGCTCGACGCCCGGCACCGCGCGCAAAATCTTCTCCGCCGCCTCGACTACGCCCGGCACGCCGGGATGGCGATGCAGGGCCACGCGCAACTCAACGCGCTCGCTCAGGAACGGCCGCAGGCGCTCGAGCTGCTCGCCGAGAAAGCGCATGAACGGCGTCATTTCAAACGGCCGCGTGCCGCGCTGGCGCTCGACCGTCGGCAGCGTCGTCTCGCCGAGCTGCACGTAGCAGCTCGGGCACCACGCCAGCACCTGCCCGCTGGCGCTGCCGGACAATTTGTCGATCGTGGTCTGGCCCATCCGGCCCGAGGTTTCGGTGTCGCCGGCGCGCAACTGCTGCACGCCGCAGCAATGCGTGGGGCCGCCTAGAACTTCGTAGGTGATGCCGAGCGCATCCATCACGTCGAGCGCCAGCAGCGCCATGTGCGGTGTCTTGAGCACGTTGCAGCCGGTGTAGAAGATAAAATCCGGCCTTCTGTTGCCTGTGCGCGGGGCGCCGCCCGGCTTCTGGCCAAGGCGCTCCAGCAGCGCATCGTCAAGCTGCATGCGCGCGAGATAGTTCACGTCGCGGCTGACGCGGCGAAAACTCTCGACGCCCTTGCGGCGACGGTCGGCGATCGCGTTCTTACCGCGCGCCAGCGCGACGCGCGCCATTGCCAAAAGAAAGCGCGGGTTGACGCCATAATCGCAGGCCTTGATGCATTCGCCGCTCTGCACGCAGGCGGCCGCCCAGTTCTTCGCCGACGCCAGGCCGTCGCCGGTGCGCAGAATGTCGATCACGCCTGCGATCACCGCGCGCGGCGCGGCCGTCACCCCGCCCGGCTCCGTCACCGGGCAGGCCTCGACGCATTTGCCGCAGCGCGTGCAGGCGCCGATCATGTCGTCGACGCGCGATTGCAGCGCGGTTTCGAAGGCGTCGGGCATGCACTTAACGTAGGCCTACGCCCATCCTCTGTCATCATCCGCGAAAGCGGATGATCCAGTGCAAATCCTGAATTCCTATCAATTCCGTTTGATCGTGGATGCCCCGCCTTCGCGGGGCATGACAGCTGTAATAAAATCAAACGCCATCGAAAAGCGACGGTTGCTGCAATCAATAAATCCCGAGATGCTGATGCAGGTCGATGCCGTCGCGCTTGAGGTCGCTGGCGCGGCCCGATACGACCACGCGGCCGCTGTTGAGAATGACGATGTCGTCGGCAATGTCGAAGACGAGCTTGGCGTTCTGCTCAACCAAGACGATCGACAGGCCTTCGCCCTTGAGCTGGCGGATCGTCGCCATGACCTCGGCCACGATCTGCGGCGCCAGCCCTTCGGAAGGCTCGTCCATCAACAAAACGCGCGGGTTCGACATCAGCGCCCGGCCGATCGCCAGCATCTGCTGCTCGCCGCCGGAGAGAAATCCCGCGACCTGATGCGCGCGCTCGCGCAAGTGCGGGAACATTCCGTACACGCGCTCGAACGTCCAAGGAGGATGACGGGTCGGATGACGGGTCGCGCCCCGCGGCATCCGCGCGGCGACCGAAAGATTTTCCCGCACGCTCAGGCTACGGAAAATCCGCCGCCCCTGCGGCACCAGCGCAACGCCAAGCGCCGCGATCGATTCCGGCGAACGGCCGGTTACGCTCGCGCCGTACACCGCGACCGCGCCGACGCGCGGCGGCAAAAGCCCCATCGCGACGTTCATGCAGGTGGTCTTGCCGGCGCCGTTGCGGCCGAGCAGACCGAGGAGGCGCGCCTCTCCGAGCGCGAACGACACGCCATGCAGGACATGGCTGTCGCCGTAATAGGCCTCGATGCCCGCAAGCGTGAGCGCCTCACTCGCCAAGGTAGATCTCCTTGGTTTTAGGATGACCGACGACCTCGGCGCGGGTGCCCTCGACGACCACTTCGCCGAAATGCATAACGCTGATGCGCTCGGCGAAGTCGAGCGCCACGTCCATGTCGTGCTCGATCATCACAATGGTCACGTCGCGCGGGATCGCGCCGAGCAGTTGCTGCACGTCGCGGCGCTCCTCGATCGACAGGCCCGCGAACGGCTCGTCCAGCATCAAAAGCTTCGGATTCTGCGCCAGCGCCATGGCGATCTCGACGCGCCGCCGGTCGCCATAGGACGTTTCCGACAACGGTCGCGTGGCGAGATGGACGAGGCCGACGCGCTCCAGCGCGCCCTCAGCCTTGGCGATGAGACCGCGCTGCGCATTGAGGCTGACCAGAGGATTCCAGCGCAATCGCTCAAGACCCAATAGCGAGAGCACGACGTTATGCAGCAACGTGTCGCGGGGAAACAACGTGATGATCTGGTAGGTGCGCGAGAGGCCGAAATGCGCGCGCCGGCGGCTGGCGACGCGGGTCAGCTCGCGCCCGAACAGCGCGATCGAGCCCGAGTTGGCGCGCAGATCGCCGGTGATCAGGTTAAACAACGTGGTCTTGCCGGCGCCATTGGGGCCGATGATCAGCCGGCGCTCCCCGGGCGTCACATCGAGATTGACGTTGGAGGTCACGCGCAAGCCTCCGAAGGACTTGTTCAATCCGCGAATGCTGAGCGCGCTCACGGCCGCCCCTCGCCGCCTGCCGCGGCCGTTGCGGATTTTTTGCGCGGCCGCAGCGCCCAGCGCGTGAGCCGGATGGTGCCCGGAACCAGGCCTTCCGGCATGAACACGACAATGGCGACGAAGATCGCGCCGAGCAGGAAATTCCAGCGCACGATATAGGCGCTCGCGACGTTCTTCATGATGACGACCAGCGCGGCGCCGACAATCGGGCCCAAGAGCGTGCCGGCGCCGCCGGAAATGACCATCAGGACGACTTCCGCCGAGGCGGTCAGCGCCAGCGCCTGCGGGCTGATGAACTGATTGTAGTAGACGAACATGATGCCCGCGACCGCGCTCAGGAACCCGGAAAACAGGCAGGCGCAAAACCGGATCATCCAGACATGATAGCCGAGCGCGTTCATGCGCCGCGGCTGGTCGCGCGTGCCGCGCAGGCTGGCGCCAAACGGCGAGCGCACGAACACCGCCATCGCCACGACGCTGAAAAGGAACACGACCAGCGTTACGTAGTAGAAGGCATTGGCCGAGGTGAGCGCAAACCCGAAGACGACCGGGCGCGAATCGATCGAGATGCCGTTGTCGCCGTTGGTGACGGTGATCCAGCGATAGGCCAGTCCCCAGATGATCTGACCGAGCGCGAGCGTGATCATCAGGAAACCGATGCCGGTCGCGCGCAGCGCCACGGCCGCGAACGCCGCCGTCGCGAGGAGCGTAATGCAGATCGAAATCAGGATCGCCGCGACATGTCCCCATCCCGCAGCGACCACGACGGCAACGGCGTAGCAGGAGATGCCGAAAATGCCGGCGTGCCCGAGCGAGGTGAGGCCGCCGTAGCCGAGCAGCGCGTCGATCGCCAGCGCGAAGATCGCGTAAAAGAGGATCTGGCTCGCGATGTTGGTGTAGTAGGTGCCCGGCGTCCAGTACGGCAGCACGGCGAGCGCCGCCAGCGTCAGCACCAGCGCGATCCGCTTTCCGCTGATGGCACGGCTCATGGCGCGATTCTTCCAAACAGCCCCTGCGGGCGCAGCAGCAGCACCACCACCATCGGCAGGAACAGCACGAAATAGGCCAGTTCTGGAAAATGCGCCTGCCCGTAGTTGTACAGGAGCGCGATCACGAAGCTGCCGACGAACGAGCCGAGCAAACTGCCGGGGCCGCCGAGGATGACGACGACCAGCGCCAGCGGCAGCATGTCGAAATCGAGCCCGGGATAGATCGAGAGGATCGGCGCCCCGATGACGCCGGCAAAGCCCGCCAGCGCCGCGCCCACGCTGAACACGATGGTGAACAGCCGCGATACGCGGATGCCGACGACGCGCGCCATTTCGGGATCGTCGACGCTCGCCCGGATCATGGCCCCGATGCGGGTGCGCTCCAGCATCAGCCACAGCGCCGCCGCGACGACGCAGGCGATCACGATGATGACCAGGCGATAGATCGGAAACACCAGCCCGGAAACGCGCGCGACGCCTGTCAATGGGCGCGGAGCCTCCACCGTGATGGGATCGCCGGTCCATACCATCAGGCAGAAGTCGGCGATCATGAAAGCGATGCCGAGCGTCACCAGCACCTGCGCCAGCTGATTGCCGGCGAGCTTGCGCAAGAACAGCCGCTCGATCACCCCGCCAAAAGCGGCAATGACGATCGCGCTGAGGATCGCCCCGGCCCAGAAGTCGAGCTTGTAGGTGAGAATGAACGTCGAGCCGACGTAGGCGCCGAGCATGAACAGCGAGCCGTGCGTCAGGTTGGGAATCCGCATCAGGCCGAAGATGAGCGAAAAGCCCGCCGACAGGAGAAACAGCAGCCCGCCGAGCGTGACGCTGTTAACAGCCAGGATCAGGTTCTGATTCATGGAGCGTGGCTTTTCATGTATACGGCCCAACCGTGAATTTTGTCATGGCCGGGCTTGTCCCGGCCATCTCGCTTGGGAGGGCACGTTGCGTCCCTCATCGAGATCACCGGGATTCGCGCTACGCGCGGCCCGGCGATGACGAAGGAACTTCCACACACCCAATGAACGAGAAGCCGGCGCGATCTAGCTCTTCATCGGAGGATAGTCGCGCGAGTACACCGGATTTTGCAGGAACTGCTTGGGATCGTAGGTCCAGAACTGGCTGACCTTGGGATAGGTCTTGACCGTGACGTTGACGATCTTGCCGTCCTTCTTCTCGGCGCGGCGGATGTAAACGTTGAAGGTCATATTGCCGTATTCGTCGAAGCTCACCGGCCCGCGTGGTGTGTTCGTGAGGGAGACGGCTTTTACCGCCTTGATGAAAGCGTCGGGGTCGTCGAGCTTGCCGCCGGTTTTCTGCAACGCTTGCTCGAGAATCATGCCGTTGACATAGAATGCCGCGTTGTAGAGACCGATTCCGACGTCATTGCCGTAGTACTTCCGCATCGAAGCCAGGAAGCGCTTGTTGTCGTCGGTGTCGATGTCGAGCGAATAGGGAATCGCCGAGTACATGCCGATTGCCTCGTCGCCGAAGCGGTTGATGATGGTATCGTCGGCAAAGGTGGAGCCGCCGACGACCGGCTGCTTCAGCCCAAGCTCCTTGTATTGCTTCATGAAGCGCAGCGGATTGGCGCCCGTAAGGCCCGCGGCGACCACGTCGCAGTCCTGAATCTGCGAGATGAATGGCGTGTAGTCGGGCGTCGCCAGCGGCGACCAGATTTTCTTCACCACGCGTCCGCCGAGGTCCTCGAAGGCGCGCTGGAAGCCGCCGACCTGCTCATAGCCATAAGCGAAGTCGTCGCACACGGTGATGGCGTTCTTGACTTTGAGTTCCTTGAAGGCATGGTCGGCGAGCGGATACAGGCACTGCGCCGCGGTGGTCGACGTGCGCACGATATAGGAGTTGGCCTTGCGTTGCGTCACGTCCTCGGCGCCGGCATAGGCGAAGGTCGGCGTCTTATTCTGCGCCAGGTAATCGACGATCGCGAGATGCTCGAAGGCCGCGAACGGGCCCATGATCATGTTGACCTTTTCACGCTCGACGAGTTCAACCGCCTTGGTCTTGGCGCCCGCCGGATTGCCGCCGGAGTCGGCGACGACAAGCTCGACCTTGCGGCCGGCGAGCGTAAAATTCTTATCTTTCAGGAATGCCGTAATGCCTTCTTCGAGGTGAACGCCGCCGGCGGCGAGCGGCCCGGTCTTCACCGTCAGGACGCCGACCTTGATCGGCGCGGCCTGGGCAATCGATGGCATCGGAAAAGCTGACGCGCCGGCGAGCGCGGCGCTGCCCGCAAGGAACTTGCGGCGGTTGAAACGAAGCGACATTTGGTATCCTCCCTCCGGTATCGGCCAGTACGCCCGCGGCGATCTTATTGAACGGTTCCAGTCTCGCCACCCTTACCAGCACAGTGACGATCGCAGAACCGGTTCCCCGTTGCGCAGTGCATTCTTGCCTGAACGACGATTACATTCAGTAATTCGGCAAATCGCAACTGGTTATTTCGCAAAATGCCGCGCGCGGCGACTGTCGGGAATGGGAGATGCCGGTTGCCCAATCGCGCGCCGGCGCATGCTTGTCGCTGGCTGGGCAGGACGCAAACAACGCGGGCTAATCAGTCACTTACCGCCCCCACCCGCCGCGAACTCATAGTCCCTCGCCTTCATCCCGCGCGTCCGCCACAGGTATTCGGTGGCGTAGCCGGGCCAATTCGTCGTGATCTTGCCGCTCGGATCCTTGAAATAGGTGAAGCAGTCGGCGCGCGCCGGGATGGTGGTCGCAAGCCGCGCCTGCGCCTCGGCATTAAATTCGCGCTGCCGGTCCGCGCGCACGTTCATGAAGCGCGCGCGCTTTTTGTCGAGCGCCGCAATGCAGCTCACGATGTAGCGCGACTGGCACTCCAGCATGAAAATAATGCTCGAAGGCGCGTTGGTGTTGGGCCCGTAAAGCATGAAGAAATTGGGAAAGCCCGTCACCGTGATGCCGAGATAGGCTTCGGCGCCGTTTCGCCACGCCGTGTTGAGGTCGCGACCGGCCAGACCCTTGATGCGCATCGGCGTGAGATAGGACGTTGGCGTGAAGCCGGTGCCGTAGATGATGGCGTCGACGCGGCGATGCTGACCGTCGCGCGTGACGATGCCATTGGCGTCGATCCGTTCGATCGGCGTATCGACAACCTCGACGTTTCGCCGCGTCAGGGCGTCGTACCACACGTCCGAAACGAGCTGCCGCTTGCAGCCCATCGGATAATTGGGCGTCAGCTTGCGCCGCAATTCCGCATCCTTGACCTTGGCTTCGAGCAACCGCCGGAATGCCGCCTCGCCCTTCAGCCGCAGGTGCGGAAACAACCGCCGCCGCAGGATGAAGCGCTCGAACATCAGATAGATTTTCAGCCGCGCGAGCCCGCGCAATTGCGGGAAACGTTGCAGCCAGGCATCCCACTTACTGGTGCCCGGGAAAATGCTCTTCGGCATCACGTACTGCGGCGAGCGCTGAAAAAGATAAAGCCGGCTGACCTGCGGCGCGATCTTGGGAATGAACTGCACGGCGCTGGCGCCATTGCCGATCACCGCGACGGATTTTCCGTCCAGCGCAAACTGATGGTTCCAGCGCGACGAATGAAAGCTCGCGCCGGCAAACGTGTCGCGGCCGGGAATGTCGGGCATGTTGGCGTGGTTGAACAGGCCGACGGCGGAAACCAGAATCGGCGTCGCGAGCCGATCGCCGGCCGCGGTTTCGATCGTCCAGGTTGCGGATTGCTCGTCGAATGTCGCGCCAATGACCTCGGTGTTGAAGCGCACGTGGCGTTCGATATCGTGGCGCGCCACGACTTTCTTGGCATAGGCCCAGATTTCTTGCTGCGGCGCGAACGCCGCCGACCACTCATAGTCCTGGTCATAGGAGAACGAGTACAGCCGGGACACGACATCGCAGGCTGCACCCGGATAGCCATTGTCGCGCCATACCCCGCCGATGTCGGAGGCGCGTTCGAGAATGATGAAATCGTGCCGGCCGGCCTTCTTGAGCGCGATCGCGAGCGCGATGCCGCCAAAGCCGCAACCGATGATGATTAAGGGGGCCGATCGTCCGTTCGTCGCCATAGCCGTTCCGGATTCCGTCATTGAGGTTCGATGTTCGCGTCTCTTGCGACCCGGCCATAGAACTCGAAATCGCGCTTGATGCGTTCGGCGAACACTTCCGACGTTCCACCCACCAGTTCCAGATTGCCGCGTTGGATGAATTCCCTGACTTCGTCCTCCGCCAGGACGCGATTGAGTGCGACGTTGAGCCGCAGCACGATCTCGCGCGGCGTATCCCTGGGAACCATGATCCCCTGCCAGCCGACGAGTTCGAACCCGGGAATGGTCTCGCCAATCGGAGGAACGCCCTTGAAATCGCCGGTGTTACGTTGCTTGCTGGTGATCGCCAACGCCCGCAGCCTGCCTTCCTTTACGGCAGCTCCGGAGGAGCTGGTGAAATCGAACGCCAGCGGAATTTCACCGCGATCGAGCGCCGCCAGCGCCTGGGCGTTGCCGGGATAGGCGACCATCAGCATCGATCCGGCGTAGGCCTGCAGCAGTTGGCAGCTGACTGTCGACAGCGCGACCGCGCCGGAATTGCAGCCGACCGTTCCCGGCGCGGCGCGAATCCGCGCCACGACGCCGGACACCGATTTCATGTCGCTATTGGCCTTGACCAGCAGTAGAAACGCACCGCTGTTGAGCTGGATCACCGGCGCGAGCACGGAAGGGTCGAAGCTGATCTTCTGGAAATAGGGATTGGTAACGATCGCCGGAACGCCGAAGAACAGCGTGAAGCCGTCGCCCGGGCTGCGTGCGACGTGTTCGATGGCGATGTTTCCCCCAGCGCCAGGGCGATTGTCCACAATCACCGTCTGGCCAAGGTAAGGACCGAGCTTGTTGGCAAGCAGCAACGATATGGCGCCGGCCGGCCCGCCCGGTGGACCTGGAACCACGATCCGGACTGGCTTTGCAATCAGACCGGAGCCGCTCTGCGCGGGAGCCGGCAACGGCGCGAGCGCAAGCGTGGCCGCGCCGAAGGCTGCAACGTGTCTCAACAACCCCATGGTGTTGCCCATCCCTAATTTTTGTGACACGGGATTGACCTATCTCCGCACCGACAGTAGCGCGCGACCAGCAAAAGTGGAATCCGATTATGCGTCCGATCTCGCTGCGCCCGCCAAAGCCGGCTTCGCGCAGGCGGGTCGTGTGATGACTGATCAGCTTGGCGCATGATCTCGTCGACGCAGCGGGTCAGCCGCCCGGCCAGACGTCGGAACCGGAAGGACATCGACAAGCTTTTGGGTATCGTGTGGTTTTGGGATCGAAGTTCCTAGTGGAAGTTGCCGCAATCGGGTAGGAATTTCGAATCGGCCACGTGGGCGCAAAAGCGGTTTCCAGTTTTACCGAATGCGCTATAGCTTCGTGACCGCGATGACGGTGCGCCGGCCACGCGCGGTAATTTCGGGGAATGCGATGAGACTGGGATTTTTCACGATGCCGATGCATCCGCCGCATCGGAACTGGGTGGAAACGCTCAAGGAAGACAGGCAGGCCTTTATCCTGGCCGACAAGCTTGGATTTTACGATGCGTTCTGCGGCGAGCACATCGCCGACACCATCGAAAACGTCACCAACAGCTTTCAGTTTCTTGCATCGCTGGTGCACGCCACCAAAACGGTCAAGCTCGCCACCGGCACCGCCAACCTGTCGCAAACGCACCCCGTCCTGATCGCGGCGCATGCGGCGATGTTCGACCATCTCGCCGAAGGCCGTTTCATCCTGGGCGTCAGCGCCGGCGCGCTGCCGGCCGACGCGGAGCTGCTCGGCAACCTCGGCGAGGATCGCAGCATGATCTTTCACGAGGCGCTCGATGCCATTATTGCGCTGTGGACGACCGAACCGCCTTACAACTTCGATCGGCCCGACAACCGCTTCAAGATTTCCAGCGCCAAGATGGGCAAGCGCGAGTTCGGACTTGGCGCCGTCGCCAAGCCGTTGCAGAAGCCGTATCCGGAAATCGTCGGCACCGTCGTTGCGCCCCACTCGGCGAGCGCGACCTATTTCGGCGAGAAGGGTCTGCACCCGCTGTCGGCAAATTTTCTGTTGCCGCGCTGGGTCAGGACGCACTGGGATGCGTACGCCAAGGGCGCCGCATCGACCAACCGCAAGGCCGATCCCGCCGACTGGCGCGTCGCGCGCACGGTATTCGTCGCCGACGACGACAAGACCGCGAAGCGCTATGCGCGCGAAGACGCCAAGAGCCCGTACCGCTTTTACTATTTCAACATGATGCGCAAGTTCGCGTTTGCGAAGCGCTTGTACGTGTTCAAGGAGCACGAGAAGCAGCCGGATTCCGAAATCACCGAGGATTTCGTGCTCGACCGGCTTGTGACCCACGGCTCGGTGAACAAGGTCGTCGACGAAATCCTGGCGTTCCAGGAGGAGACCGGGCCGTTCGGCGAACTCGTCTATGCCGGGATGGATTGGGTCGACCCGGCGCTGACCAAGCGTTCGATGGAACTGATGGCAACCGAGGTCATGCCGCGCGTCAACGCGGCGCTGCAATCGCCGGGTCGGCAACAGCAATTGCTCCAGGCCGGCCGTCGACGCGGTGACCGGGCGGCGCCGGAGCCGGATGTATCAATTTGAACAGCGGCACATTTCCTAACATTTTTACGTCGCGCCTGATCTGTTCCGACCTTGCTTCGCCCGCCGAAGCGGGCTTCGCGCCGGCGGGAAACCGGTATCCGCTTTTTGGAATCACGCGCTGATGGCGACCATCCTGACCTGCGCGGTGACCGGCGGCGCGCCGATCCAGAACAATCCGGCGGTGCCGGTGACGCCGAAGGACATCGCGCAGCAGGCCGTCGACGCCGCCAAGGCCGGCGCCGCCGTCGCCCATATCCACGTCCGCGATCCGAAAACCGGCCGCTCCAGCATGGAGCTCGCGCTCTACCGCGAGGTCGTCGAGCGCATCCGCGACAGCGGCAGCGACGTCGTCGTCAACCTGACCACCGGCACCGGCGCGCAATTTGCGCCCGGCGCGGACGACCCGGCGGTGGCCGGCCCGGGCACCGAGTATCGCACGCCGGAGGTGCGCGCCCGCCACATCGCGGCGCTCAAGCCCGACATGTGCAGCCTCGATTTCTGCACGATGTGGTTTCGCACCCGCGCCTTCATCAATTCTCCCGAACACATCGGCGAGATCGCGCGCACCGCGCGCGCGGCCGGCGTCGTTGCCGAACTCGAGTGCTTCGATTCCGGCGACATCAATCTGGCGCGCCACATGATCGAGACCGGCGTGATTGATGCGCCCGCCTTTTTCCAGATCGTGCTGGGCGTAAGCTACGGGGCGGCGGCGACGCCTGAGACGATGATCTATCTGCGCGACCTGCTGCCGGCGGGGTCGAAATGGGCGGCGTTCGGCATCGGCGCCCAGGCTTATCCGATGCTGGCGCAGGCGCTGCTCCTTGGCGGGCACGTGCGTATCGGGCTCGAAGACAATTATTATCTGGAGAAAGGCGTGCGCGCGCCGCACAACGCCGCGCTGGTCGAGAAGGCCGTCAGGATCATGCGCTCGCTCGGCACCGAACCCGCGACCCCCGCCGAGGCGCGCGCGATTTTGGGCATCAGGCGGCCAAATGCGTAGGAAGCAGATCAAGCTGTCATTGCGAGGAGCGCCAAGCGCGACGAAGCAATCTCCAGCAGCAAATGGGTTGACGGGAGATTGCTTCGCTTCGCTCGCAATGACAGTTCTCAACCTGGTTACTTTATTTGGAATTAGAGGTCTCAAATGAGCAAGCCGCAGCCGATCAACTACGCTGAAGCTTCCGCCGAGGTGCGTGCGGTATTCGACGACATCAAGGCGACGCGCAAGATCGAAGACGTCAACAATTTCTGGAAATATCTTGCCAACGACCCGGCCGGATTGCGGCGGACCTGGCACGACGTGAAAGAGATCATGGCGCCGGGCGCGCTCGATCCGCTCACCAAGGAGATGGTCTATCTGGCGGTCAGCGTCACCAACGGCTGCGGCTATTGCATCGCCAGCCACGGCGCGGCGGCGCGCAAGGCCGGCATGACCGACGCCATGTTCGGCGAGCTGATGGCGGTCGTCGGCATGGCCAATGAGACCAACCGTCTCGCCAACGGCTATCGCGTCCCTATCGACCCGGCATTCGATTGAGATCGGCTGGCGCGGAATGCGCGGGACTCATGGCTGATCGTCGCAACGACCAGAACCGCTCGTCCCCGCGAAGGCGGGGACCCAGAGGCCTATGTTTTCGGGCTTCCAACGCTGGATTCCCGCTTGCGCGGGAATGAGCGGCGTCAAGACGTTTCCACGCGCACGCGGCATACTTTAAGATAACGTCGCGACTGACGGGAGCGGGCAGCCATGAGCACGACCACCGCGCGGCCGATGATGCGGCTCGGCCTGTTCTTCGAAGGCGGCGGGCATCACATCGCCGCCTGGCGCGATCCCGACGTCGATCCCCGCGCGCGCCAGACTTTCGCCCATTTCGCCGAAATCGCGCGCACCGCCGAGCGCGGCAAATTCGATCTCCTGTTCACCGCCGACACCAACGCCACCTTCGGCGCCGACGACGTCGAGACCTGGAGCCGCACTACGGCCGCCTCGCGGATCGAGCCGCTGACGCTCTTGGGCGCGCTGTCCGCGATCACCGAGCGCATCGGCCTGGTCGCGACCATGACCACGACCTATTTCGAGCCGTTTCACGTCGCGCGCTTCTTCGCCTCGCTCGACCAGATCAGCAACGGCCGCGCCGGCTGGAACCTCGTCACCTCGCTCGCGGTCGCGGAAGCCTTGCAGTTCGGGACCAAGGCGCATCCGAGCCGCGCCGACCGCTACGACCGCGCGCGCGAGTTCGCCCAGGTCGTGCTCGGCCTGTGGGACACCTGGGAAGACGACGCCGTCGTCG
>JBGPOB010000069.1:0-13653 GCA_041487815.1 Xanthobacteraceae bacterium
GGTCGATGTCTTTCGTAGACCGAATTGTTGAATGTTCGGGCACCAGGAACGATTGCCACACCAGCATATAGGTTTGCGAGAACGCCACCGGACCGGCACGTTCCGGAGCGAAGGCGACGAACCCGATATCTGCTTCGTTGTTCGCGACTGCGGCGATCACCGTCGCCGGACTTTGCGACGGTATCAACACGACTGGAACTCCGAGTTTGCGGCCCAGTTCGCGCGCCAAATCGGCGGATGCACCGCGGATTTCGCCGGTTTCGGGGTTTCGCCTTGCCTGAGCTGGGTTGGATGCAAGATATGCGGCGCGCAGCGTTCCTGTCGGCGCGATATCGTTTGCGGCAAACGCGGTCGCCGACGCCGCAATCGCAATGCAATAAATGGAAATATAAAAGAATCTCATTTTTTACAATCCAATTCGGACCCGCTCACGGCGTGTCAGGAATTGATCTCGATCGCATCGGCAATCGCAATCGTTCGCTGCGCCATCTCGGCGTGCATGCGCTCGACCATGCGGCCGTCGAGTTCGATGACACCCTTGCGTTTGTTTTCGGGGCGCTCGAAAGCGGCGATGATTTTCCGTGCCTGTGTGACTTCGTCGACGGATGGTGAAAATGCCGTGTTGCAGGCTTCGATCTGGTTGGGATGGATGAGCGTCTTGCCGTCGAAGCCGAGATCGCGCGCCTGCACGCACTCCCTGGCAAATCCTTCGGCGTCGGACAGGTCGTTGTAGACGCCGTCGAGAACGTCGATGCCATAGGCATGCGCCGCCAGTACGCAGTCCGAGAGCCAACCGAGCATCGGTTCGCGGCCGGGCACGATGCGTGCGCGCGTTTCCCTGGCGAGATCGTTGGTCCCGATGACAAAGTCGGCAAGTCGCGTCTCGCTGTCGCGCGCTTCGGCGGCAAGCGCCGGCGCGTTGAAGATCGCGATCGGCGTCTCGATCATCGCCCAGATATGGACGCGGGTGTCGGCGTGCATGTCGAGCAGGCGTTGGCCGATCAATTCGAACTGTTGCGGGGTCGTGATCTTGGGCACCAGGATCGCATCGGGTCCGGCATGGACGACTGCGTTCATGTCCTCGGTAAACCAGGATGAGTCCAGGCTATTGACGCGGATGAAAACCTCGCGCTTGCCAAAGCCGCCAGACTTCACGGCGTCATGCACCAGTTTGCGCGCGGCCTCCTTGGCGTCGGGGGCAACCGCGTCTTCAAGGTCGAGGATCACGCCATCGATCGGCAACGTCTTGGCCTTCTCAATGGCGCGGGCGTTTGACCCCGGCATGTAGAGAACGCTGCGGCGCGGACGTATGGTCATGGGTATTCTCCCGTTGCTCAACCCTAGCGGCGATGCAGCAAGCATGCCAGCTTGGGCCATGGCCAAAGGCAAGCAGGACATATGGCTCGCAGGAGTGGACGGCTGTGCTGGCGGGTGGGTCGTGGTTTTTGTGCGACCGAAGGGCGAGGTACAGCCCCCACAAGTATTCAACCACTTCGCCGAAATTCTTTCCTCTCACGAAGCCCCGGTACTAGCCGCAGTGGACATACCGATTGGCCTCCTTGAAACGAGCGAGGTCGGAGGCCGCGCACCCGAGCCGATCATACGACCAAAAATTGGCCGTCTTTATCGTAGCGTTTTTCGTGTTCCTTGCCGGCCGGCGGTCTACGGGGCCGTCAATCCCAAAATCTCCGACCACGTTGAGCGATTTGCGAAAGCTCGTACAATCGAGCGTGAGACCTCCAAGGACAATAAGGCCTTTTCGAAGCAATGTATTTGCATTTGCCCAAAGATTGTCCAAGTGGACGAATTGCTGCGCGCGGAGCCACACCTTGTAGGCAGAGTTCTTGAAACACATCCGGAATTGGCTTTTTGGAAACTCAACGGCGAAAGTCCGCTTGACCAGCCAAAAAAGATTAAGCGCAAACTTAATCCTAAGGGCCTAGCTCTACGCCGTCGTCTTTTGCTGGCCGAAGGACTTCCGACCGCAGCTGCGAATGCTTTTGCAGCAAAAGGTGTGGGCGATGATGATGTACTGGATGCGCTCGCCTGCGCCGCCATCGCCCGGCGAAAATACCATGGACTGGCGCAGCCGTTCCCAGGATCGCCTCGGCTTGACGATTTTCAGATCCCGATGGCGATCTGGGCGTAGGGTTACGCCGCCTTTTTCTTCGCCACGATCAGCTTGCGGTTGATCAGGCACTCGGCGATCTGCACCGCATTGAGCGCGGCGCCCTTGCGCAGGTTGTCGGACACAACCCACAGCACCAGGCCATTGTCGACAGTCGGGTCGGTGCGGATGCGGCTGATGTAGGTCGCGTCCTCGCCCGCAGCCTCATAGGGTGTGACGTATCCGCCCGGCTCGTGCTTGTCGATGACAAGACAGCCCGGCGCGTTGCGCAGGATATTTCGCGCCTCGTCGGCGGAGATGGGCTGTTCGAACTCGATGTTGACCGCTTCGGAATGGCCGATGAACACCGGCACGCGCACGCAGGTTGCGACCAGCTTGATCTTGGGGTCGAGAATCTTCTTGGTCTCGGCGACCATCTTCCATTCTTCCCTCGTGAACCCGTCCTCCATGAAGACGTCGATCTGGGGGATCACGTTGAAGGCGATGCGCTTGGGAAATTTCGCGGTCTTGATTTCGTCGGTGGTGTAGACCGCCTTGGTCTGCTGAAACAGTTCATCCATAGCGTCCTTGCCGGCGCCCGACACCGATTGATAGGTCGCGACCACCACGCGCTTGATCTTCGCCCTGTCGTGCAGTGGCTTAAGCGCGACGACAAGCTGCGCCGTCGAACAATTCGGGTTGGCAATGATGCCCTTCTTGCGGAACCCGTCGACGGCGGCCGCGTTGACTTCGGGGACGACCAGCGGCACGTCGGCGTCGTAGCGCCAGCACGAAGAGTTGTCGATCACCACCGCGCCGAGCGCGGCAATCTTGGGCGACCATTCCTTCGAAACGGCGGAGCCGGCCGACATCAGACAAATGTCGATGTCGGAAAAATCGTAATGGTCGAGCGCCCTGATCTTAAGGGTCTTGTCCCCAAACGAGACCTCCTGACCGAGGCTTCGGCGCGAGGCGAGCGCAACGACATCGTCGGCGGGGAACGCCCGCTCGGCGAGGATGTCGACCATCTCGCGGCCAACGTTGCCGGTGGCGCCGACGACTGCGACCTTGTAACCCATTGTTTACGCTCCGAACGAAAGGCGGCCCCGCCTTGGCTGGGGCCCTGGCGATGACGGCATGCTTCTACGCGTCAATTCACATCTATTCAACGCTTAGCCGGCAACGCCTGCTCCAGCGCCAAGACCGCGGCGATACGGCGGCCGTGCGGTCCAATTTTGGGCGAACGCAGCGGTCGCCCGAATGTGCCGCCACTCTGTTGCGCAAACAAAGGATACGTGGGCTTCCGTGCGGCGCCGGCGCCAGACGTTAGATATTTGGCAACGACACGTCATAACCAACGGTTTACGCACCCGGCAGGAATTGGCCGCGCCGGCCTCCAAACGCAACCCGACAGCAAGCGCCGCTCAACTAACGTGTAGCGCAAACAAACGCCGATCTTTGGGGGCAGGCGGTGCGCTACCAACTTCCGAGCAACGTTGCGCGCGAAATTCTCGCCGTTATTTTTCGGCTCGGCATCTATTTCGGTGTGCTTGTGTGCGCTATTGCGCTGATGGTCGAGTTCGTCCCCGTTGCTGCGGGCGTTGCCGGCACGGATGCGCCCTCATCGCAGTGGATCAAAGTCGAGCGGCCGCACGCGGCGTTCGCGGTCAGTTTTCCCGATATTCAGGATAAGCACCCAACCGAAATCGTCCTGCGCGATCCGGTCGGCGGAGGCCGCCGCGAGCAGATCGTGTTCGAGCATCAAGGCCGCAGCGCGCTGATCGAGGTTTATCGTCCCGGCCGTGAACGCGACGTCTTGAACGACACGAAAGCGCTTATCATCGAGCATCTGAACCCATTCGGATCCGTTGAGACGATCGCCGCCGCCCCCGCGATCGACAGCCGGTTCGGGCCCATATCGCTCTACGATGTCACCTTGATTCAAGGCGAGCGGCGGCGCGGCTGCCTCGGCTTTGCGCGAAATGTGGCGCAACCGCGGCTGCAAATCAGCGGCTGGTTCTGCAATCCCGATCCCGGCATGGTGGCGCGCCCGCGCGTCGCCTGCGCCCTCGACCGGTTGACGCTGCTGTCCGCCGGCGCCGACCCCAATATCGCCCGCTTTTTCACGCAGGCTGAACTACGGGCGCGTGCGTGTACCTACAAGCACGCCCGCAGCCGCGTAAACCTTGCCGCTGCGGATTGGATTGATACGCGCCGCGCCCCGCAGTTACGTGGTATCGTGCGGCGCTGACACTTGTATGCAAGAGCGCCAAAAGGGTAGAGTGACTGAGAAATAATATGCGAATTGAGGATGTAATGACGTTCAGAAAGCGCGCCGCTATCGTGGTTCTGACCGGCCTCGTGGTGGCGTTGGCGCTGCCGGCCGAAGCCGCGAAAAAGCGAAAGCCCTCTTACATCTATTATGGTTCGGAAGATCGTTACTACGGTCCGCGTGGACGGATCGTGCAAGGCCGTGCATCCACGCGCTTGACCGTGCGTCCTCGCGGCTACCTTGATCCCGGGACCGAGACCAAGCAATACGATCAACATTACACCGACTACGCTTTCCCGCCGGGCGGCTCGTGGTCGTATCAAAACCGCAACGACTACAACAAGACGTTCAACCGCAGCCCGCTTCCCGACCCTTGGGACATTCCGGGCTGGCCAAAGTTCTGATCACGCCGCAAGCCGCTCAAGTTCGGTGAGAATTGCCTCGCCCATCTGCACCGTGCCGACGAGCCTCGTGCCTTCCGACTTGATGTCGGCCGTGCGCAATCCTTTGGCCAATGCTGCCGCGATTGCCTGATCGATCATGTCGGCTTCTTTCAGCATGCCGAAAGAATAGCGCAGCGCCATCCCGAACGACGCGATCATGGCGATGGGATTGGCGACACCCTTGCCGGCGATGTCGGGCGCAGAACCGTGCACCGGCTCGTACAGCGCCTTGCGCTTCCTGGTTTTCGGATCCACCTCGCCGAGCGATGCCGATGCCAGCATTCCAAGCGACCCCGTCAGCATCGCAGCCACGTCCGATAGTACGTCGCCGAACAGATTGTCGGTGACGATGACATCGAACTGCTTTGGATTGCGCACCAGCTGCATGCCGCCGGCGTCCGCCAGCATGTGTTCGAGCGTCACGTCCTTGAACTCGCGCGCGTGCACCTGGGTGACGACTTCATTCCAAAGCACGCCGGTTTTCATGACGTTGCGTTTATCCATTGACGTCACCTTGTTGCGCCGCTTGCGCGCCAGTTCGAACGCGACACGCGCGATGCGCTCAATTTCGTAGGTGTCGTAGACTTGTGTGTCGATGGCGCGTTTTTGTCCGTTGCCGAGGTCAATGATGGTCTTGGGCTCGCCGAAATAGACGCCTCCGGTGAGCTCGCGCAGGATCATGATATCGAGGCCCTCGACGAGCTCGCGCTTGAGGCTCGAGGCGTCGGCGAGCGCGGGGTAAGTCACCGCGGGACGAAGGTTGGCGTAGAGCGCGAGATCCTTGCGCAGGCGCAGCAGCCCCGCCTCGGGTCGCACCTCGTAGGGCACGCGGTCCCACTTGGGACCGCCCACGGCGCCGAACATCACCGCATCGGCAGTCTGCGCCTTGCCCATGGTGGCATCAGTGATCGCGACCTTGTGGGCGTCGAAGCAACTGCCGCCCACCAAACCTTCCTCGGTTTCGAACTTGGCAAGGCCGCGGCTATTCATCCACGCAATCAGGCGCTTCACCTCGGCCATGACCTCCGGGCCAATGCCGTCGCCGGGCAGGAGGAGCAGCTTGATAATCGCCATGACGCGTTGCCTCATTGCAGGTTGAAAACTTCACGGATTGCTAAAGACCGAAATTCAGATTGGCAAGGTGGGCAGCATTCGCTTCGATTTGCTAGACTTTAGTCAGGCACCGCGCGGAGAGGCGCGAAAGGGGACTGCCATGGGTATCAGGGCGGTGGACATTTCCAAACTGTTGGCCAGTGCCGCCGTCGCGATTTTGGCGATCGGCGCGGAGCCGCTGTGCGCGCAAGCTTATCCCAACCGCGTGATCAAGCTGATCGTTCCGTTTTCGGCGGGTGGCCAGCCCGACACGATTGCGCGGCTGTTTGCCCAGCATCTTTCTGCAAATGTAGGCGCCACCGTTATCGACAATCGGCCAGGAGCCAATGCGACCTTGGGATCAAAGGCGGTGGCTGCTGCGGAGCCGGACGGATATACGTTGCTGTTCGGGTCGTCGACCTCGCTGGCGCTCGCTCCCGCTTTGAACCCGGCCGCAGGCTACGATCCGATCAAAAGCTTCACGCCCGTCGCGATGATTTCCAGCGCACCGTTCATCGTTGCGATCGGCCCGTCGGTGCCGGCGAAATCGATTTCAGAGTTTGTGGCTTACGCAAAAGCAAACCCTGCAAAGCTGAACTTCGCCGCGCCCATGGGCGGGCCGCCGCACCTTGCCGGCGAATGGTTCAAGCGCGTGACCGGGCTTAACATCGTCCCGATCTCCTATCGCAGCATGAATCAGGCTGTTACCGATTTGATCAGCGGTCAGATGGACATCATCTTCGATGCGCCCGCCATCCTGATGCAGCTTGTGCGCGAAGGAAAGCTCTCGGCGCTGGTCGTGATGGACAAGAAACGTGCCGTCAGCCTGCCGGATGTACCGACCATGGTCGAGGCCGGATTGCCCGACCTGCAATTGACCGTCTGGAACGGCCTTGTCGCCCCCGCAGGTACGCCCGAGCCGATCATCCGCCAACTGAATGCCGCGATCAACGACGCACTTTTGTCTCCCGATATAGCCGCCGCACTCGCCAATTTCGGATCAGAACCGTTGCGCGGCACACCGCGCGAGTTTGCCAATTTTATTGCTTCGGAAGCAGGCAAATGGGCGGAAACCGTTCGCGTTTCGGGGATCAGGCTGGAATAGAATTTTGCGCTCTGAAGTCCGGTCGGCATCGGGCTCAGGGTGTTCATTGCAGCGGCTGCGATGATGTGGCGCGGCGATAACAGCTATGTCACAAACCAATGATCGAAGAGATGCTTCAAAAAGCCGGAAATTGCCGCTAATTTCCATGACCGGCTTTTAATGTAGGGCTGAAATCAACTCAAAAAGGGGCGCGATCAATGAGCAGTCAACACCCGGAAACAATTGTGCTGCACGCGGGCAACTATCGCGCCGATCCGGCGACCAACGCGGTAGCCGTGCCGATCTATCAAACGACCGCATATCAGTTCAAATCGACCGAGCAGGCTGCGAACCTGTTTGCATTGAAGGAACTCGGCAACATTTACACCCGCATCATGAATCCGACGCAGGCCGTGTTCGAGGAGCGCGTCGCCGCGCTCGAGGGCGGCGTGGCGGCGCTGGGACTTGCGTCAGGCCAGGCCGCGTCGTTGTTCGCCGTGCAGAACATCACCCATACCGGCGACAATCTTGTCTGCTCGACCGACATCTACGGCGGCACATGGAACCTGTTCAAGAATACCCTGAGCACGATGGGGATCGAGTGCCGCTTCGTCGACCCCTCGGATCCGGAAAATTTCCGCCGCGCTACCGATGCCAAGACGCGCTGCTACTACGGCGAAACCTTGCCCAATCCGAAGCTTGAAGTATTTCCGATCGCCGAGGTCGCGAAGATCGGCCGCGAGTTTGGCGTGCCGCTGATCATGGACAACACGGCCTCGCCAATATTGTGTCAGCCGATCAAGCACGGCGCCACCGTCACCATGCACTCAACGACGAAATATATCGGCGGCCACGGCACTTCGATTGGCGGGATCATCGTCGATGGCGGCAACTTCGACTGGGAAAAACATGCCGCGCGCTTTCCGATGCTGAACACGCCGGATCCCAGTTATCACGGCGCGGTGTGGACGCAGGCCGTCAAGCCGCTCGGTCCGATCGCTTATATCCTCAAGGCGCGCGTAACGTTGCTGCGCGACCTTGGCGCAGCCATGTCGCCGTTCAATGCCTTCCTGTTCATCCAGGGCCTTGAAACGCTGCCGCTGCGCATTCGCCAGCACTGCAGCAATGGAATTGCGGTCGCGCAATATCTGTCGAAGCATTCGAAGATTACGAAAGTGATTTTCCCGAGCCTGATGAAGGGTGAACCCAAGCGCCGCGCCGACTTCTACCTGAAGGGCGGCTATGGAGCGCTTGTCGGGTTCGAATTGAAGGGCGGCCGCGATGCCGGCCGCAAGTTCATCGATGGCCTCAAGATGTTTTATCACGTCGCCAACATTGGCGATGCGCGCTCGCTCGCGATTCACCCGGCGTCAACCACCCACTCGCAATTGTCGCCCGAGGAGCAACTCAAGACCGGCGTCACCGACGGGTATGTGCGGCTGTCCGTGGGTATCGAGCATATCGACGATATCATCGCCGATCTCGATCAGGCACTTGCGGCAGTGTAAAATGCAGTTCCGGAAGGCCGGGCGTTTTTCCGGATTTGCTTTCCTCGTTAGGGACCCGACAGCGTTTCGACAAGGCCGGCGGCCTTCACCGCCGCAACCAACGTGGTGTGGTCCTTGGAATTGACCGCGTTCTGAATGATGTTCTTCGACGGATACATCGGTGCGCCGCCGACAGTGACCGTCATTTCATTCATGCTCTGAGCCGTCGCCGGAGCGGCGGCGGACACGAGCGCGATGACCGCGACTGCGGCAAGCAGATTGAAGCGCTTGGACATGACATTCTCCTCAAGGTCGATGGGTTAATTTCGAGTCGCAGGGGTTTGGGCGGCGCCAGCCGTCCAGGAAAGGGACGAGCGCCAGGGAAGGCCCCCAATAAATTCGGCGGGCGCGCTCCATTTCGTCGTCGAACACAATTACGGTGTGAAGCGCGCCTAGTTTCGATCAGATTGACCGTTCACGCGGACGTGAAACGATGCAATCAATGCGTTAGCCAGCGCGGCGTTTTGCCGTCACTTCGATTTCAACCCGCATTTCCCGCTTGAGCAGCGCGTGGACGGCCACAATGGAGGCCGCTGGCCGAATATCGCGAAAATTCTCACCGCACGCCGCCAACATTGCATCGGCGTCTGCCATATCGATGACGTAGTAACGGGCGCGCACGACATCCGCGAGTGTGAACCCGGCCTCGCGCAACACGCTCTCGATGGTACGAAAGCAATTGCGCGTTTGCTCGACGACGCCCTCCGGCATTCGCATGCTCGTGTAGTCGTAGCCGGTGGTGCCGGCCACGAAGCAGAAATCGTCGACAACGACGGCGCGGCTATAGCCGGCCGCCGCCTCAAACGGTGAGTTGGTGGAAATCAGACGACGGGGCATCGTGCGTTCCGTGGATGGGGGTGCTCAGCCCTGTTGTTGAAGGATGACCTCGGCAGGCCCGTTCACACGCCGTCGCGCAAGTGTTCGACAAGTTCGCGTGCGAAGGCCGGCAGTCCTTGCAGCGACCGAACGCATATTGTCAATTCACGCACCGCCCACGCGTCGGTAAGCGCGACGACGGTCACCGCCATGGTCTTGGCCGCTCGGCGCGCGGTCGTTTCCGGGACGATGCCGATCCCGACATTGCTCTCGACCAGCCGGCAAACGGCATCGAAAGATCGCAATTGAATGCGCAAACGCAGGGACTTGCCGATGCGCGCCGCTTTGTCGGCAAGAAAGCGCTGCAGCGCGCTCGCACGATCAAGGCCAACGAAGTTCTCGTCGATAACGTCAGCGAATGCAATTTTAGCACGATCTGCGAGCGGATGCTCGCGCCCGACCACCACGACAAAACGGTCCTCGCGAAACGGATAGGTTTCAAGCGCACCTGTATCGACAGTGCCGGCGACGATACCGATATCGCCGACGCCCTCCGCGATCAGGCCGACGATTTCGTCGCTCAAACGTTCCTCAAGGTCGATACTGACGGTCGGGTGGGCAGCAAGGAAGGAACTCAGCGCATCCGGGAGGAATTCGGTCAAGGCGTTGGTGTTGGACAACAGCCTGATCTGGCCGGCAAGGCCGCCGGCATAAGTGCTGAGATCCTCGCGCAGCCGTTCGGCCTGGTTGAGCATCGCGCGTGCATGTTGCACGAGTGCGCGGCCAGCCGGGGTTGGCACCACGCCTTGGCGTCCGCGGGTCAGCAGCGGTGCGCCGAGCGTTTCTTCCATGTGGCGTATACGCGTCGAAGCGGCTCCAAGCGCGAGATTCGCACGCACTGCGCCATGCGTGATGCTGCCGGCCTCGATGATGTGACGGAACAGACTGAGGTCGATGAGATCGAATCGCATGGAAGGCATCCTTCGTTGATTGCGAAGGCAGTATCCTCAAAATACGCATTGAATATTGATATTTTCAAGCCTAAAGTTTCGTAATTGGCGAAGCACGTCAATTTTCGTGAACACTGAGGTTGTGCGCCAAAAAAGTCGCGTGAGTTGATTGTCGCCGCCTGTCAACGCGTCGAGGAAGGTGCGTTCGCCGGTGTCGCGCTTGCGCAACGGCCGAAGTGAATTCAGTCCGGACTTTAACGATGGCCGAAACCAAAATCCCCAGCCCCGTACACCGCCCGCTGTCGCCGCACCTATCGATTTACCGGTGGCCGATCACCATGACCATGTCGATCGCTCACCGGATAACCGGCAGTGGCTTGTACTTTGGAACGTTATTGCTGGCATGGTGGCTGGTCGCGGTTGCCAGCGGCCCCAATGCATTCGCCACGTTTCAAGCCGTTGCTTCGAGTTTCATCGGCCGGCTGGTGTTGTTTGGCTATACCTGGGCGCTGACGCACCACATGCTCGGCGGTGTTCGTCATCTGATCTGGGACACGATCCACGGCCTTGATCCTGGCGACCGCGAATGGCTGGCGCGGGCGACGTTGTTCGGATCAATCGCGTTGACGATTGTGCTGTGGATCGTGGCCTACTTCTTTACCGGAGGATTGCGATCATGACGATGCGTACGCCTCTCGGTCGCGTGCGCGGCCTGGGTTCCGCCAAATCCGGGACCGAGCATTTTTGGCGCCAGAGGCTGACCGCCGTTGCCAACATACCGCTGGTCATCGCGGGCGTTGTCATCGTCCTGTCGTTGCTCGGCCGCAATCACGCCGCCACGGCGCAGATTCTCGGCTCGCCGCTCATCGCCATCGTGATGCTGCTCTTCGTCTTTTCCGTCGTTTATCACATGCGCATCGGCATGCAGGTCGTTATCGAGGATTACGTTCACGAAGAAAAGTTGAAGCTGGTGCTGCTGATGCTCAACACATTCTACGCCGTCGCCGTCGGCCTTGCCGCGGCGTTCGCAATCCTCAAACTGTCCTTCGGAGTGTGATGCGATGGCCACCAATGGCGGAGCTGGCGTCGCAACTGTGAGCGGACGTGCCTATCCCATTGAGGATCATACCTACGACGTCATTGTCGTTGGCGCGGGTGGTTCCGGGTTGCGCGCGGTCGTGGGTTGCAGCGAAGCAGGGTTAAAGACCGCCTGCATCACGAAAGTGTTTCCGACGCGATCGCACACCGTTGCTGCGCAGGGCGGCATTGCCGCCGCGCTCGGCAACATGGGCGAGGACGACTGGCGCTGGCACATGTACGACACCGTCAAGGGCTCAGACTGGCTCGGCGACCAGGATGCCATCGAATATCTCTGCCGCAACGCTCCCGACGCCGTGTACGAGCTTGAACATTGGGGATTGCCATTCTCGCGCCGGGAGGACGACGGCAGGATCTACCAGCGTCCATTCGGCGGCATGACCACGCACTTTGGAAAAGGCACCGCACAACGCACCTGCGCCGCCGCCGACCGTACCGGCCACGCCATGTTGCACACGCTCTATGGCGCGGCGCTCAAGCACCAGGCCGAATTCTTCGTTGAGTATTTTGCCATCGATCTCATCATGGACGATGAGGGTCGTTGCCGTGGCGTCGTCGCGCTCAGTCTCGACAATGGCACGATCCATCGCTTCCGCGCGCACATGACGATCGTTGCGACTGGCGGCTACGGCCGCATCTACTATTCCTGCACTGGCGCCCATACCCAGACCGGCGACGGCAACGCCATGGTGCTGCGCGCCGGCCTGCCGCTGCAGGACATGGAATTTGTGCAGTTTCATCCGACCGGCATTTACGGCGCTGGCTGCCTGATCACCGAAGGCGCGCGCGGGGAGGGCGGGTATCTCACCAACTCGGAGGGCGAGCGCTTCATGGAGCGCTACGCGCCGTCGGCCAAGGACCTTGCCTCGCGCGACGTGGTCTCGCGCTCGATCACGGTTGAAATTCGCGAAGGCCGCGGTGTTGGGGCAAAGAAAGACCACATCTATTTGCATCTCGATCATCTCGATCCAAAGGTGCTGGCCGAGCGGCTGCCGGGAATTTCCGAGTCTTCGCGCATCTTTGCCGGCGTCGATGTAACGCGCGAGCCGATCCCGGTGATTCCGACCGCCCATTACAACATGGGCGGGATTGCCACGAACTATCATGGCGAGGCCTTGACGAAGAAAGGCGGTAACGAAGATCACATCATCCCCGGACTGATGGCGCTTGGCGAAGCCGGCTGCGTCTCGGTGCATGGAGCTAATCGCCTGGGATCGAATTCATTGATCGACCTTGTCGTGTTTGGCCGAGCTGCGGGATTGCGATGCGCCGAATTGATCCGGCCCAACGATAAACACCCGGATCTGCCGGCGGATTCCGCCGATCAATCACTGGCGCGGCTTGATCGTTTTCGCCATGCCAACGGCAGTACGTTCACCGCCGAACTGCGCACCAACATGCAAAATGTAATGCAAGCCAATTGCGCGGTTTTCCGCACCGGAGAAGTGCTGCAGGAAGGATCGAAACTTATTCATGAAGTGATGGCGGGCGTGCAAGACATCAAGGTTCAGGACCGCTCGCTGATCTGGAACACGGATCTCGTCGAGACGCTCGAATTCGATAATCTGATTGCGCAGGCGGTTGTCACGATGGATTCGGCATTCAATCGCAAGGAAAGCCGCGGCGCGCACGCACGCGAAGATTTCCCCGACCGTGACGACAAGAATTGGATGAAGCACACGCTGGCCTGGCTCGATCCCAAATCGGGCAAGGTCACGATCGACTATCGGCCTGTGCATACCTACACGATGACAAACGATGTGCAGTACGTCGAACCAAAAGCGCGGATTTATTGATCATGGTCGAATTCACACTGCCGAAAAATTCGAAAGTGACCGAAGGAAAATCCTGGCCGCTGCCGGCCAAGACCGGGGGTCGCAAGGGCACCCGCGATTACCGTATCTATCGTTGGGATCCCGACGCGGGCGCCAATCCTCGCATGGATACCTACACGGTCGATCTCGACGACTGCGGCCCGATGGTCTTGGACGCCCTTATCTGGATCAAGAATAAGATCGATCCAACGCTGGCGTTTCGCCGTTCATGCCGCGAAGGCGTTTGCGGCTCCTGCGCCATGAACGTCGATGGGTCCAACACCCTCGCCTGCACCAAGGACATGGCGGATATTTCCGGCGCGGTGAAGGTCTATCCGTTGCCGCATCAGCCGGTGATCAAGGATCTGATACCGGACCTGACCAACTTCTATGCCCAGCATGCGTCGATCGAGCCGTGGCTGAAAACAAC
>JBGPOB010000070.1:0-13644 GCA_041487815.1 Xanthobacteraceae bacterium
GGCCCGCTCGCCGTCACCGGCCGTGCGGATGGCTTGACGGTTTCCACGCCGCTCAATGGTTCGCTGCGCGCGAATGGCACGCTTGGCGCGATCACCAGCGCCGGCGGCCAAATCGGGGGCGCGATCGGCAACGCGATCGGGAGTCTCGGCGGCAATGTCGGCCGCCAGGTTCAGGATCTGGCGGGCAAGACCTTCGATCAGCGCGCCGAAATCCACGGCAGCGTCAGCGTCGTGTCGCGCCCGACCATTCTGCCGGCGTGGCGGATTGCGCCCAATCTTTCGGGACAGGCGGCGATCAACGATGTCAGTATTCCGTTGTCGGGGCTGCGGCTGAGCGTCGCCAATGAAGTCAAACCGCTTGTCGATCGTTCGCTACAAGAGCAGATCGCGCAACTGGAAGCGCGCGTGCGTGCCGATCCTTCGCTCGAGCAGACTGCGCGCGCGGAGTGGGCGAAGCTGTGCAATTCTTATTCGTTGGGGGCGGCCGGCTCGGGAGCGCCAAACCTGTGGATCGAGATCAGGCCGACGAAAGCTTTCGCGGCTCAGCCGCGCATCGATTCCACGGCTGTCAATCTCCTGATTGGCGTCGAAGCGCAGACCCGCATCGTGCCGGCCGCGACCAAACCCAACTGCCCATTCCCGTCGCAGCTTGAAATCGTGCCGCAGCTCACCCCGGGGCGCGTCAGCATCGGAGTCCCCATCGATATTCCGTTCACGGATGTCAATCGCCTGCTGCAGGCGCAGCTCGGCGGCAAGACGTTTCCCGAGGACAAGAGCGGCTCCGTCAACGTCACGATCCGGCATGTCGAGATCGCCGCTTCGGGCGATCGACTGCTGATTTCCCTGCTCGTGACGGCGCATCAAAGCAGCTTCTTCGGATTCGGCGCCGAGGCGACGGTCAATGTTTGGGGCAAGCCGCTGCTCGATCGCGACAATCAAATTTTGCGGCTGACCGACATTGAGCTTGACGTCGATTCCGACGCGGCTTTCGGGCTGCTCGGCGCGGCGGCGCGGGCGGCCGCGCCATACCTGAAACCGACGCTCGCCGAAAAAGCCGTTGTCGATCTCAAGCCTTTCGCGGCCGACGCCCGCAAGAGGATTGAATCTGTTCTCGCCGCTTTTCAAAAGTCGCAGGCCGGCGTTCGCGTCGACACCAAGGTCAACGATCTGCGGCTCATCGGCATTGCGTTCGACGCGCGCACGCTGCGCGTCGTGGCGGAAGCCGATGGAACGGTGAACGTCGCGGTGACGGCTCTGTCGCTGCCGTAAGGCGAATCACAGGTCGATCGCCGCCCCCTCGTGCGCGACAATCGTGCCCGGGCGGGCCGCGACCGCCTGGCGGCCAAGATCGTCCAAGAAATCGTCGTCGTGGCCGGGATCGTGGTGAAACAAACAAAATGTGCGGACACCGGCGGCCTCCGCCAATCGAATGCCGTCCTGCCAGGTCGAATGACCCCATCCGCGGCGTGAGGCAATTTCGCGCTGCGTATAGGTGCTGTCGAAAATCATGAGATCGGCGCCGCGTGCGAGCGACAGAATGCCGGGATCGATATTGCCGTCCGGCAGCTCTGTATCGGTGAGATAGGCCAGCACCTTGCCGCCGCACTCAATGCGGTATCCGATGGCTCCGTCGGGGTGGTTGAGCATCGCGGTGCGCAGCGTAATGCCCTGATAGGGCTCGATCACCGCTCCGGGACGGAAGTCGTGATATTCGATCGTGGCCTTGAAGCTCTCGACCTCGATCGGGAACAAAGGCGGGCTCATCATCGTCCGCAGTGCCTGCTCAAGTGTGAATTTCGGCTGCAGGTTGCCGGCCCAAATGCGCAGCCGGTGCCCGGGGGCGAATAGCGGTGTGAAGAATGGCAGGCCGGATACGTGGTCAAGGTGACAATGGCTGAGAAACAAATCAGCATCGACCTTGCCGCCGGCGGCCAGCAATGCATTGCCGAGCGGGCGCAGCCCGGTACCTCCATCGAGGATGATGAAGCGATCACGGCAACGCACTTCAATGCACGGCGTGTTGCCGCCGTAACGGGCGGTACCGGGTCCGGGGCAGGCGATGCTGCCACGCACGCCCCAAAACTTGACATGGATCGACATCTCGAAACGTCACCCCCGCCCCAAGTAGCTGATTCTATATCCGCTTCGGTGTCGTTCGAATCCCCGGCATTAGGCTTATTCAGCGCAAATGACCCAAGGGTTAAGCTGACCCCTTTCACAATTTTCGGATGTGATTGCCGTCACATTTCTCGGCCGGCGCGCCGCCGATGTGGACGAAATTCGGTTCCGTCGTGGTACAAACCACGAACTACTTATGGTGGCAGAGCGCGGCTACTCAGGAGCCGCCAGTTCGGCATCCGCGCGGGCGCCAGCAGCCTCGCGAGCCGCGTCCGGCCGCCCCGATGTGCGCCCACGCAATTCCGCCAGGCGCCGCGCGCCTTCCTCTTCAACCGCACGCGCCAGATCCGGATGATGGGCTGCAAAAATGCGATAGTCCGTGAGTTCCAGCACCAGCAACGTCGTTGGGACTGTTGCAATCACCGTTGCGGTTCGAATGCCATCCCCCATCAGCGCCAACTCGCCGAAAAACGCGCCCTCACCGAGGCGCACGGGCGGGTTGGTGCCGGCAATTTCGACTTGGCCGGAGGCAATGAAATACATGCAGTCGCCGTGTCTCCCCTTGCGGACGATGACGGTCCGCTCCGCGACTTCTTGCGCGCGCAGCATGCGGGCAATTTCAATGATCGCCGCGGGATCCAGCGGTTTGAAAAACGGGACGCGCGCGACAAATTCCCATGTACGCGTAAAATCGCGCCGCCGGGTCTCGGCGGCAAAGCCGTTGGCGATGATGCCCGTCCAGAGACCGAAGACCGCGAGGCCGCTGATCATGACAAAGCCGGCAATGAGCCGGCCGAAATGGGTGACCGGGACGACATCGCCATAGCCCGTTGTCGACAGGGTCGTCACCGCCCAGTAGAGCGCCTGCGGCAGTGTGCCGAATGCGTTGGGCTGGGCGTCGCGCTCGATCAGGTGCATGGCCACCGCTGCAAGGAACAGCACGAACAGAAACACGAAGATAACGCTCGACAGCGGCTTCGCCTCCAGCACGAACACGCGGCGCAGCAGCGAAAAGCCCGCGAGCGCCGCCGGCAGCTTGAGCAACCATAGTGCCGCGAACAGCCACGCGGTCGCCGGCGGGACGCCCAGAATAAGTGCGACCGGAACGGGCGCGATCGCGATAATGTCAGTGAGTTGATCGAGGTTGACGAGGCTCGGCCGCGTGGGCGTTGCCTGCCACCATTGCGCGATGTGCAGTAGCCACGCGACTACATAAAAAGCATAGCAAAGCCAGAGGATTATCTCGGCCCAGCGTTGCTCCGCATACGGCATGTTCGGTACCGTGATGGCGATCACGCAGGCCAACCCAATCACCAGGATCGGATGGCGCAGGGTGGCAATTGTCGAGGTCAAGGTCTGAAACATCGCGGTCCACGAAAGCCGATGTCGGGCGCCGGCGTCTGGCAAATTTTTCTTATGATAAACAACACCTTACAACACAATTGCGGGGGTCGACAATATGCTAGCGCGGGGATGTCGCGGAATCGCCTCTGCTGCGCCGCGCCAGTCGGCATTGGCGTTAACGCGGCCGGCGTGCCACGCGGACTGGTGCGATATGCCGTGCACAATCTCGTCGAAATTACGATGTTATGATTCCGCTATTAACTACGCTCGCCAGCGCGGCATTACCGGCTGCGATCGATGATGCTAGTATGTTATTTGCCTTGGAATTCCGCGTGGATGCACGCCAGGCCGAGCGGCACCGACACAATGGTTGCGGAATTCGCTAAGGTGGCGTTACGAGGTCCGAGCGGGCGGTTCGGCGGCCGCTTGCGCCGCTGATTTCGCGCAGTCTTTTGGAATATGCATTGCCGGGAATTCCGGCGCAGCTGAGACAATGCCCGGCGGCGGGATCAGGGACCGATGGCGAAAAATAGTTTGCAGCGTTCGAACGCCCCGGTCAGGTCCGAACTTGCCCAGGCGCTTGTCGCCTGCCGCGGCGCGCTATTTGCAGTTTTCATGTTCAGCGGCATGAGCAACATCCTGATGCTGACAGGATCGTTCTTCATGCTCGAAATCTATGACCGCGTGCTGCCAAGCCGCAGCGTTCCCACGCTGGTCATGCTCATGATTCTTGCCGGGGGACTTTATATCGCCCTCGGCATTCTTGACCTGATCCGAGGCCGTATCCTGGTTCGCGTCGGCAACAGCCTGGACGAAGCGATCAGCTTGCGGGTCTATGACGCGGTCGTGCAGACCCCGATGATTACCGGCAATCGCGGCGACCACCTGATGCCGCTGCGCGATCTCGACAACGTTCGTTCGTTCCTGTCGGGGGCCGGCCCGATCGCATTCTTCGACCTGCCATGGATGCCGATCTACCTTGGCATTTGTTTTGCGTTCCATTTCTACATCGGTCTGACGGCCCTGCTTGGCGCGATCGTGCTTGTCATCTTGACCCTATGCACGGAAATCTTCATGCGCCACTCGACGAAAGTGGCCGTGGAATCCTCGAAATTGCGAAACACGCTCGCGGAGGCAAGCCGACGTAACGCGGAAGCCGTCACGGCCATGGGCATGATCGCGCGCATGGCCAAGCGCTGGTCGCGCGCCAATCGCGACTACGTGGGCAGTAACGAATCGGTGAGCGACGTCGCGGGTGGATTTGGTGCGGTGTCGAAGGTGCTCCGGCTGACGTTGCAGTCCCTGCTGCTCGCGGTCGGTGCATGGCTCGTCATCAACCAGCAGGCGACCGCCGGCATTATCATTGCGGGGTCGATCCTTGGCTCGCGCGCGCTGGCGCCCGTTGACCTCGTCATTGCCCATTGGCGAAGCTTCATGGCTGCGCGGCTCGGCTGGCGGCGGCTGAACAAACTGCTGGCGCTGTTGCCGGCTGAACCTGCCCCGATGCCATTGCAGGCGCCTTCGGCAAAGCTCGCGGTCGAAAACGTCAGCGCCGCGCCGCCGGGCGAACAAAAGATTGTCCTGCAAGACATCAGTTTCACGGTCGAGGCCGGCGGCGGATTGGGCGTCATCGGTCCAACGGCGTCGGGCAAGTCCTCGCTCGCGCGCACGCTCGTCGGCGTCTGGCGCCCGGTGCGCGGCAAGGTGCGCATCGACGGTGCCGCGCTCGACCAATGGTCTCCCGACGCCCTTGGGCAGCACATCGGCTATCTGCCACAGGATGTCGAACTGTTTGCCGGCACGGTGGCGCAGAACATCGCGCGCTTCGAGGAAAATGCCGACCCGGAGAATATCATCGCCGCGGCACGGGCCGCCGGCGTGCACGACCTCGTCGTCAACTTGCCGGAAGGTTATGACACCGAAGTCGGCGAACAGGGCGCGGCCTTGTCCGCCGGTCAGGCGCAGCGTGTCGCGCTGGCACGGGCGCTCTATCGTGATCCGTTCCTGGTCGTGCTGGACGAGCCGAACTCCAATCTCGATTCCGAGGGCGACGAAGCGCTGACGCAGGCGGTCGCCGGCGTGCGCCGGCGCGGTGGTATCGTTATCGTCATCGCGCATCGCCCGAGCGCGATTGCCGCGGTCGATCTCATTTTGGTGTTGAACAAGGGACGCATGCACCACTTCGGTCCGAAGGAAGAAGTGCTCGCCAAGGCGGCGCCCCGGCCGGCGCTGGCGCCGCGCCCGTTGCAGGTGGTGCCTGATGCCGGCAGGGTGGCCCCATGAAGAAGTCCAAGAAGCCGGTGGTGCGGTCGAACCAGTCGATCAAACGCCACGTTGTCGTCGGCACAGTGGTGGTTCTGGCGCTGGCATTTGGCGTCGGCGGCTGGGCCGGCACGTCCGAAATCAGCGGCGCGATCATCGCGCAGGGTCAGATCGTCGTCGATAGCAACGTGAAAAAGGTCCAGCACCCTTCCGGCGGCATTGTCGGAGAACTGCGTGTCCGCGACGGCGACAGGGTCAAGGCCGGCGATGTCGTCGTCCGGCTCGACGACACGATTACGCGCGCCAACCTTGCGATTGTGACGAAGGGCCTGAACGAATTCTATGCCCGCAAAGCGCGGCTTTCAGCGGAGCGCGATGGCGCGGCGACCGTCAAGTTCGCGAAGGAACTCACCGATCAGGCAAGCGATCCCGAGGTCAGCGCCACGATGGCGAGCGAAGTTAGGCTGTTCGAAGCGCGCCGCGCCGCGCGCGAAAGCCAGAAAGGGCAGCTTCAAAAGCAAATTGCCGAACTGGGCGAGGAAATCACCGGATTCTCGGCGCAGCAGAGGGCCAAGGAAAAAGAGATTCAATTGATCCATCGCGAGCTCGAGGGCGTGCAGGAACTTTACAAGAAGAACCTTGTCCAGCTTTCCCGGCTGACGCAGCTCGAGCGCGAATCGGCGCGCCTCGACGGCGAGCGCGGCCAGGTTATCTCCTCCATGGCGCAGGCCAAGGTAAAGATCGCCGAAACCGAATTGCAGATCCTTCAGGTCGATCAGGATCTCGCGAGCGAAGTCGGCGGCCAGATGCGCGAGATCGAAGGAAAAGTCGGCGAGTTTGTCGAACGTAAGATCACCGCCGAGGATCAGCTGCGTCGCGTTGAGATTCGCGCGCCGCAGGACGGAACGGTTTTTCAATCGTCGGTCCACACCGTTGGCGGCGTCATCTCGGCGGGCGAACCGATCATGCTGGTGGTGCCCGAAGCCGACAATCTCGCGGTCGAAGCCAAGGTCAATCCGCAGGACATCGATCAGCTTCAGATCGGTCAAAAAGCGCTAATGCGGTTCACCAATTTCAATCAGCGCACCACGCCTGAGATTTATGGCAACCTGACCCGCATTTCGGCGGATATTTCGACCGACCAGCGCACGGGCGCGAGCTACTATACCGTGCGCATGAGCATGACGGCGGGGGAACTTGCGCGGCTCGGCGACATCAAGCTGGTGCCGGGAATGCCGGTCGAAACATTCGTGCAGACCAACGACCGCACGGTGATTTCCTATCTCGCCAGGCCGCTCTACGATCAGTTGCATCGGGCATTTCGGGAAAAATAGCCGAGGGGCCGCGGACCTGATTCGCTCCGCAATTCACCGCCAAGCCGGCTGCGGCGGGCGCAGCGGGGCCGCACGCAAAACCGGTATCTACTTTTGCTGATCGCGCGCTAAGATGGCTACGTCTCCTGCCGGACCAGCGCGCGCCCAATGAAGAAGCTTTCCCGTCTTGCACAGCGCTTTGGTCTTGGGCGTGCCATTGGCGCCTTGCTGCTGGTGCTCTATGTGCTACTGCGGGTGTGGGATCCGCCGCTGCTCGAAGAGATCCGGCTGCGCAGTTTTGATCTCTATCAGTCGCTCAAGCCGCGCGTTGCCGAAGCCAGGCCCGTCGTCATCATCGATATCGATGAGAAGAGCCTGGCGGCGCTGGGGCAATGGCCATGGCCGCGCACGATCATCGCCGATCTGATAGCGCGGCTGACGCAAATGGGCGCCGTCGGCATCGCTTTCGACGTGCTGTTTCCGGAGCAGGACCGCCTGTCCCCGGGCGTTGCGGTTCAATCGTTTCGCGAGGTGGACGACGATCTGCGTCGGAAACTCGCGGCAATGCCGAGCAATGATGACGTGTTCGCGGCTGCGATCCGCATATCGCGCGTGGTGCTGGGGCAGTCCGGCGTGGGCATGCTGGGCGGTCAGGCCGACGTGCAAGGTCTGCCGCAGACCGGTGTTGCCACCATGGGGCCGGACCCGAAGGCGCTGCTCGTGGCGTTCCCCGGTCTGCTGCGCAATTTGCCGGTGCTCGAGCGCGCCTCCGCCGGACGCGGCCTCGTCACCATTCGAACCGAGCGCGACGGCATGGTGCGGCGCGTTCCCATGGTGATGACCGCGCGCGGACAGATCGTTCCATCGCTGACGCTCGAACTGTTGCGCGTTGTCACCGGTTCCGGCGCAATACTGGTCAAAACCGACGCTGCCGGCGTCCGCAGCGTTGGCGTTCGCGGGCTCGAACTGCCGACGGATCGCAACGGTCAAGTCTGGGTGCATTTCAGTCCCGCCGATCCCGCGCGCTATGTTTCGGCCAAAGACGTGATCGATGGCACGGCCGGCCCCAGCAAGGTCAATGGCAAACTGGTTCTGATCGGCACATCCGCGGTCGGGCTTCTCGATCTCAAGACCACGCCGGTCGATGCCGCCATGCCCGGGGTCGAAGTCCATGCGCAGCTCCTGGAAACCGCGCTGACGAAGTCGGTACTTAGCTATCCGAATTACGCCAATGCCATCGAGCTGATCTTTGCCATCGTCGTCGGAATCGCGATCATCGCGTTCGCGCCGATGGTCTCGGCGCTGACGCTCCTGATCCTGGGCGCGTCGGTGGGCGCAGGATTGCTCGCGGTCTCGTGGTTCATGTATGACCAGCAGGGCGTGCTGCTCGACGTGACGTTTCCGCTGATGTCGTCTCTCGCGATCTATGTCGCGCTGGTGTTTGTCAATTATTTCAGGGAACAGATCGACCGTCGCCGCATCCGCTCGGCGTTCGGGCAGTACCTATCGCCGACACTGGTCGAGCAGCTTGCGCAATCGCCCGACAAGCTCGTGCTCGGCGGCGAAGAACGCACGATGACGGTGATGTTCTCCGACGTGCGGGGCTTTACGGCGATCTCCGAACTCTACAAGCACGATCCGCAGGGGCTCACGCACCTTATGAATCGTCTGTTGACGCCGCTGACCAACGCCATTCTGGCGCGTAGCGGCACCATCGACAAATACATGGGCGACGCGATCATGGCGTTCTGGAATGCGCCGCTTGAAGACGGCGCGCACGAGATTCACGCCTGCGAAGCCGCGCTCGACATGCTCGACCGGTTGCAGACGCTCAACGAAGAGCGCGAGCGCGAGGCCGCGGCGGCGGGGCAGGCGTTCATTCCGATCCGGATCGGCGTCGGGCTCAATACCGGGCAATGCGTCGTCGGCAATATGGGATCGGACCTGCGGTTCCAGTATTCGGTGCTCGGCGACGCGGTCAACCTCGCATCGCGGCTCGAGGGCCAAACCAAATCCTACGGTCTCCCGATCATCATCGGCGCGCGAACCGCGCAGGCCGTGCGCGAGAAGTTTGCCGCGTTAGAAATTGATTTCATCACCGTCAAGGGCAAGACCGAACCCGAAGTGGTTCACACCATTCTCGGACGCGCCGACGGGGCGTCGACCAGCGATTTTCAGGGCGTCCAAGCCGCCGTTTCGACGATGCTGAAGCGCTATCGCGCGCGCGATTGGGATGCGGCGCTCGCCGCTGTGGAGGCGTGCCGGGCGGTCAAATGCATGTTCAGGCTCGACGGCCTGGCGGATCTCTACGCCGAACGCATTCGCGCATTTCAGCAGACGCCGCCGCCCCCCGACTGGGACGGCGTTTTCGCCTTGCAGACGAAATAGCAGGTCGCGGCGCCGCGGCTAGAGTCTGATTCAGTCGAATTGAATCGGCGCGCCGGCTTAACGCTATAGTTTGGGCGTGATCTTTTCCGACCTTGCTACGCCCGCCGAAGCGGGCTTCGCGAAGGCGGGAAACCGGGTTCCACCCCGGATCAAGTCCGGGGCAGGCTTTTTCGGGATTACACCCTAGGTGGTCTGCGCCGCCGTGTGCTGTCTTGCGACGCGGGCTTCGAGCCGCGCGATATTGTCAAACAGGCGCGCGGTGGAAATGCGCAGGAAATAGAATCCAAAGGCGGGGTTCTGATAGTAAAGTTCCTCGACCTGCTGGTAGGTCACCGACAACAGCAGGCCGTCCTCGATGCATTCGAATGATGCGGTGCGGCGGTTGTTCGGCGCCAGCATGCCCAGTTCCCCAATCAATTGCCCCGGTCCGATGTCGATACCCAGTTCTGTCAAGCGGAAGCGGCCGCTGACGGTGTAATACATCTCATCCGCAATCGCGTCCTTGGCGAACAGGACATCGCCCTTCTTGCAGTGGCGCTTGCGCATGAACGGTTTGAGCCAATCCATGCTGAGGTCCTGGTTCAACGAAGACTTAACTCCGTTGATGAGGATCAGCATTTGATAGAGGCGATAAGAATTGAGCGGCAGCAGGAACATATGAAGCATCATGGTGCCGTACTGGTGATTGGCGATCGAGGACGCAATCAGGATGATATTGGTGAGAATACCGAAGATCCTGAGCGGGACCATGGTCTTGGTCGAATAGGTCGCGACGACGAACGCCGAAGCCAGCGTCTGTCCCGGACTGCCGAACCATGCGCTCCAATCCATCGTCAGTCTCCCGAAATTGATGCTTCAGCAAGTAGCTGTCTTGTAGCTGGTGCACGAACGTCGTGTTGAAAATATCGGTGCGGCGGGGAACCCGCAATGTCAGTGCCGCCGTTCCGGCGGCTGAATACCTCGGCCGCATTTGTCGGCCTTGGCAGCCGTCCTTACGTCCAATATGACACTCGCCGGCGCAACGGGGCGCCGGACTGATTTTTAGTGAGGAGAAATTGATGTCCCTGCCAGCCGGAGCGTTTGCGCGAGCCCATCACATCGGCAGCTTCATTCGCCCCGACAATCTGATCAAGGCGCGCGAAGCGGTGGCTGCAAAGACAATGCCGGAGGCCGAACTCAAGCGTATCCAGCAAGCGGCGATCCGCGATGTCGTGCGGATGCAGGAGGATCTTGGACTCAAAGTCGTCACCGACGGCGAGTTCAATCGCGGGAGCTGGCAGCGCGACTTCTTGCTCGAATTCGAAAACGTGGTGATAGTTCCGTCGAAGATCGCGGTCAAGTTTCACACCAAGGAAGGCGCGCGCGAAAACGCGCCGCCAAGCCTCAAGGTGCAGGGCCGGATTAGCCGCACCCACGGCATTTTCGTCGACGATTTCAAGTTCCTGAAGTCGGTTGCCAAGCAGATGCCGAAGGTCACCTTCCCCTCGCCGAGCACGCTGCACTTTCGCGGCGGCCGCGAGGCGGTCGACGAGAAGGCCTATCCCGACATCAATCAATTCTATGGCGACGTAGCCCGCGTCTATCGTGAAGAAATCCGCGATCTTGCGACCGCCGGCTGCCGTTTCATACAGATCGACGAAGTCAACCTGGCTTATCTCTGCGACCCCGTGCTGCGCGATCAGGCGCGCAATTTCGGCGAAAATCCCGATGAATTGCCGAAGACCTACGCGCGCGTGCTCAATGAATCGGTGTCGCAGGTTCCCGCCGAAATAACCGTGTCGATGCACTTGTGTCGCGGCAACTTCGCCGGCGCATGGGTCGCCGAGGGCGGTTACGATCCGATCGCCGAGCTCTTGTTCAACGGCATCAATATCGACGTCTACTATCTTGAATACGACAGTGCGCGCGCCGGCGGCTTCGAGCCACTGCGGTTCCTGCCGAAGGGCAAGGTCGCCGTGCTCGGCATCATGACGACCAAGGACAAGCGGCTGGAGAGCAAGGACGAGCTCAAGCGCCGGATCGACGAGGCCGCGAAATTCGCCCCGCTTGATCGGCTTGCGCTCAGCCCCCAGTGCGGCTTCTCCAGCGGCATTGGCGGCAACACGATGACGATCGAGGAAGAGATCGCAAAACTGCAGCGGCTGGTCGAGGTCACGAAAGAGGTATGGGGGAGCGCCTGATCGCTGCGTTCGGGGGCCCCTGCCGCGGCGTTGGTGGCGGAGTCTGCCGCGGCCACAGTAAGACCGCCGGCGTGCGGCATCGCGCTACTCCACGAACGCCTCTTCGCGCGTCTGCCGGAACTGCGGCAACACGATGAGCAGAACAAGCCCCAACGCAAGCACCAGGATGCAGAGCGAAATCGGCCGGCGCACGAAAATCGTCGGGTCGCCGAACGACAGCACCATCGACCGGCGCAGATTTTCCTCCATCAGCGGCCCCAGCACGAACCCGAGCAGAAACGGCGCGCCCTCGCAGCCGAGCTTGGTGAACACGTAGCCGAGGAGCGCAAAGCCCGCCATCATCAGGATCAGAAACGTGCTGTTGGCGATGCTGTAGGCGCCGACGCAGCAGAACACCAGGATGCATGGGAACAGGATGCGGTAGGGGACTTTCAAGAGCGACACCCAGATTCCGATCAGCGGCAGATTGATGACGACCAGCATCAGATTGCCGATCCACATCGACGTGATCATGCCCCAAAACAGTTCCGGCCGTTCGGTGATGATGGCGGTTCCGGGCGCGATGCCCTGGATCGTCATGGCGCCCATCATCAACGCCATGACCGGCGTCGAAGGAATGCCGAGCGTCAGGAGCGGGATGAACGACGTTTGCGCGCCGGCGTTGTTGGCGGATTCAGGCCCGGCGACGCCCTCGACGGCGCCGGTACCGAATTCCTTGCGGCCGCGAGATACCTTTTTCTCCACCGTATAGGAAGCAAATGACGACAGCACCGCGCCGCCGCCGGGCAGGATGCCGAGAAACGATCCCACGGCGGTGCCGCGCAGTATGGCAGGGATCGAGCGCATCACTTCCTCGCGTGTCGGCCATAGGCTTGTGATCTTGGCCGTCGTCGTGGATTGGTCGCCGCGGCGATCGAGATTGGTCATGATTTCGGCGAAGCCGAACAGGCCCATGGCCACCGGCACGAAATCGACGCCGTCGTAGAGTTCCGGTACGCCGAACGTGAACCGCGCGACGCCGCTCTGCGTATCAGTGCCCACCAGGCCGATCAGCAGACCAAGCACGATCATGGCGACCGCCTTGATAATGGAGCCATGGGCGAGGACGACGGCTGCCACCAGGCCAAACAGCATGAGCGAGAAATACTCCGGCGAGCGAAATTGTTCCGCGAATTTGGCGAGGATCGGTGCGAAGGCTGCGATCAGCACGGTGCCGACGCAGCCTGCGAAGAAGGAACCAACCGCGGCGATGGCGAGCGCCGCGCCGGCGCGGCCCTTGCGCGCCATGCGGTAGCCTTCGATGCAGGTCACGACCGAGGATGATTCGCCCGGCAGATTGACGAGAATTGCCGTGGTCGAGCCGCCGTACTGCGCGCCGTAGTAGATGCCCGCCAGCATGATCAGGGCACCGAGCGGACTGAGGCTGAACGTCACCGGCAGCAGCATCGCTATCGTCGCGATCGGCCCGATGCCGGGCAAGACACCGATCAGCGTGCCGATGAGACAGCCGAACAGGCAGAATACCAGATTGATCGGCGTTGCCGCCGCAGCCAGGCCGATCCCTAGGTTGTGGAGGATGTCCACGCTCAGAATCCCCAGGTCCAGATCGTCAGCGGTTGCCCCAGCAAACGCACAAACAACACTACACACAGCACGGCCAATCCAACCGCGAGTATGAGCGTTTCGATCCAGCGCATCTCGCGGCTGGCCAGTGCCGCGACAACCGTGACCACGCCGACCGCGGGCGCAAGGCCGAACCGTTCAATCATAAACGCAAAAACAATGATCGCCGCGAGAACGAAGGTCTGCGGCCGCATCAAGCTGCGCTCGAGTTGCGGCCCCATTCCGATCACCCCGCGCAGGCAAAGGAACGCTCCAAGGCCGATCAGCATCCAGCTCAGCACGGCAGGCAGGTAGCCCGGCCCCATTTTCGTCGCAGCACCGAATGCATAGACGCGGCCGAACCACGCGGCCGCGAAGCCAATGGAGAGGAACAGGAGTCCGGCCCAAAAGTCCTGCGGATTTCTAATGCGTGTCAC
>JBGPOB010000071.1:0-13380 GCA_041487815.1 Xanthobacteraceae bacterium
CGGATTTTACCGCGCGCGCCAGCCCTACCATCACGCCGGTGTCGCTCGTCTTGTCGCGCAATTGGACCAGAGTCGCGCCGCCCGCCGTCATCATGCGGGCGAGTTCGGGCATCGTTCGGGCGCCAACATGTTCAGGGTCGAGAATGGCATAGACGCGAAGATCGAGGTCTTCAACCATGGTGAGCGCTCCCGCGCGTCACATCACGCGCGCGCGCCCGATGAGCGTTGCCTGATCAAGCGCGTAAACAGCATCGAGAATGGCGACCGCAAAACTCCCAGGTCCGGAAGCGTTGGCGCCGGCGATCTGACCCGCAACGCCGAGAATCAGCAGGCCAGCCGCGGTCGCGACCCAGGCATCGCTTTCGACGGCGAGGCACGCCCCGATCAACGCGCCGCCGGCGCAACCCATCGCGGTCACCTTGGCCATCAATGGATCGCCGTTCGCGATGCAGGCGAGCCTTCCGCCGTCGATCACGATGTCCGTGTCGCCGGTCAGCGCGATCGTGATACCGGCCTGATCCGCGAAGCGCGCGAGCGCCATGCCGTCGAGTTCGTATCCCGACAACGCCGTGAACTCCGCGCGATTGAGCCGCACCGCGCGCGGGCGCCGGGCGATGAGCGTGCGCGCAAAGTTGGACCGCTGCGCCGAACGATCGACAAAAACCGGATCGAGCAGCCACGGCTTGCCTGCCTGCATAACCGCCCCGATCGCGATCTCGGCGGCCGCCCGGCGATCGGCATCGAATGTGCCGAGATTGATCAGCAAGGCATCGGCACGCGCTGCGAATTCACCGACCTCGTCCGGCGCGATCGTCATCGACGGAACGGCGCCCGCCGCGAGTAGCATATTGGCGGAGAAATTCTGCGCCACGGCGTTGGTGATGCAGTGAACCCGGGGCGCGCGCACGCGGATGCGACCGAGAATATTGGCGGCGACCTCGGGGATTTCCTTGGACGTAATAGGTCTGTCGAGTGACAGCATCTCAAGCTCCCTCCGCCGGCATGATCCGGATCAGGTTCGATGGGTTGGCAGCCGTGCCTCTCAGCCCATAGGGAAAACCCCCGGGCACCCCATTGAGATTGAATTCAATACTTAGCCGCGCGGCACCGCCGGTTCAAGCGTCCCTCGCCACCCTTGCCAGTGGGGCAGGACCAAATTGGCGCTCTTCGGCAGGCCGATTTCTCCGGCTCCGACCTGCAGGCAATCGAAAGCGGAATTGCACCGAGATTGGCGCCGCGGTTCCATCGAAATGCGGTCGCGATCGCAGCGGGCCGCCTTGCCATGACGCGCCGATTTTGCTGGATTGCGGTCAGTTTGCCGCCAGCGGCGGCACGGAGGGTGGCATGGTCCCGTTTTTTGTTCAGATCAAGTGCGAGCTTGGAAAATCCTATGAGGTTGCCAATGCATTGGCGGATGCCGAGATCGCCTCTGAAATCTATTCGACCGCCGGGCAATTCGACCTGTTGGTGAAATTCTACGTCGACCAGGCCACCGACATCGGCCACTTCGTCAACGAAAAGGTCCAGAAGATTCCCGGCATCCAGGACACCCAGACCATCATCACCTTTAAGGCTTTCTAGGGCATGATCTCGAATAGTTGCAGACTTTTCGGACAAGATCATGCCCAAATTCAAACACGATCAACCTGCCCATTCAGGGCGTCAGCGCATCGCGCGGACGCGGGACGCCAACCCTGCGTTCGCGCCATAAGATGAACAAGCCGCAGGCAATCACCACCACGGCACCGGCGTATACGTAGGTGGTCGGCAATTCGCCGAACACGAAATACCCGAGCAAGAACGCCCAGAGCATCGACGTATAGTCGAACGGCGCGACCACCGAGGCGGGCGCGAAGCGGTAGCTTTCCGTCAGGACGAGGTGGGACAGCCCGCCGATCACCCCGATCATCGCCAGCATGGCAAATTCGGCCGTTGACATGGGCAACCAGCCAAACGGAAAGGTCGCCAGACCGGCAATGGAGCAGATCAACGAGAAATAGAGCACGATCGAAGACGTCGTTTCGCTGTCGGTCAGCCGGCGCGTCTGGATGACCGTGCCGGCGTTCGAAAACGCACCGGCGATGGCGCACAGCGCCCCGATCGTGCGTTCGGTCGACCCAATTTGCACAAGGCCGCCGACATCGAGGTACGGCCACAACATGACGAGCACGCCGCCAAAGCCGACCACGACCGCAGACCAGCGATAGATACGCACGCGCTCGCGCAGGATCAGCGCGGCCAGGGCAACGGTAATCAGCGGCGAGGCAAACGAGATTGCCGTCGCTTCCATGAGCGGCAGCCGCGCCAGAGCGGCGAAATTCATAAACATGCCGAATATCGCCTGCATCCCGCGGCCAAGGTGCCCGAGCGGGCGCCGCGTGATCACCGCCGCGCGCAACTCGTTGCGCCAGGCAAATATGACGACCACCGGCACGATCGCGAAAGCGCTGCGAAAAAACACGATTTCGCCCAGCGGAAATTTTTGGCCGGCGGCACGGATAAGGGTGCTCATGACGGCGAATAGCAGTACCGAAATGAGCTTGAGCAGAATGGCGCGAAGGGCGTTCATCAGTACCGACCGGCGCCGGGGGAGGCACAGGGAGTGGATGCGAGCCTGTTATTGACACGCCGGAAACGACCATGGAAGCGCGGCCGGGGCTACCCCAGCGTTGCACGAATGCCACCCTCCAGGGCATATAAAGCCGCCCCCGTCGGCCCGGGTTTACAGACGTGCGGTGCTAACGCTATGTGATGGTTTGGCCGGAGCGAAAACTGAAACGGAGGTATGCGGTGCGCGCGGCAATGACTCTGAAACTGGCGGCGGCGGTGCTGGCGCTTGCGCTAATGAATAGCCTAGCGACCGCGCAAAACGGCAACGTCGCATCGAATTCGACCAAGCCCGCGGCGGCTGCCTCGCAGCGCGCGCACGTTTATTTGCTCAAGGGTCTGGCCGACGTGTTTTCCTCGGGAATGGATGCGCTGGAGGCCAAGCTTCGGCGCCAGGGTATTTCGGCGCAGGTGCGCAGCCATGCGGTCATCGATACGCTGGCTGGCGAACTGGCGCAGCAGTACCGTGCGGGTGCGCGCGGGCCGGTTGTTATTGTCGGCCATTCGCTTGGCGCCGACGCCGCCGTCGACATGGCGCGCCGGCTCAATGAATACAAAGTCCCCGTCGCCCTGGTCATCACGCTCGGCCCGCTCAGTTCGCCACGCGTGCCGCCGAATGTGGCGCGTATTGTCAATTATTTCCAATCCAATAGCGCATGGCATGGTCAGGTCGTCGCCGGACCTGGCTTCCACGGTTCGCTCGCTAATATCAATCTCGACCGCGCCACCGACATTAATCACTTCAACATTGACAAGATCGACCGGCTGCACGCGGCAACGATCGCTCGCATACGGGCGGTGCTGGGCGGTGCGCGCAAGCCTGCGACCGCGGTGGCGGCGCCTGGCAATGCAACGCCCGGCAACGCTTCGCCGGCAGCGGCGCGACAGCCCGCGGCATCCGGCGCCTCCGCCGGCGCGCCGGAAACGCGCTCAAACTAGAGTTTGATCAGTCTGCGTCGATTCGATTTGCGCAGCTAACATTTTGGTCCTGGGCACGATCTTATCCAACCGCGCTTCGCCCGCCGATGCGAGCTTCGCCAAGGTGGCAAAGTCGGCGACTTTTCGGCATCATACGTCAGCGCGCTATTTGCGGGCTGGCCGGGGTGGACCTTCTACCGGCGGCAACGACTTGAGATAGGCGGCCATCGCCGCACGGTCTTCCGGCGTGAGCCGCGACGTGTTGCGGATCACCGCGACCATTGCCCCGCCGACCGAGTCAGTCAGCGTCTGCCCAGTTTCGAGCAGATACGCGAGATCATCCTCGCTATAGTCGCCGAGGCCCTTTTGGGTGATGTTGGGCACCCAGCCATCACCTTCGATGTTGGGACCGCCTGCAAAGCGCTGGCCCGGCTTGATGCCGCCGAGCGCGTCGCGCGGGCTGTGGCACTCGGCGCAATGCCCCGGACCGTTGACCAGATAGGCGCCGCGATTCCATGCGTCGGATTTCGCCGGATCAGGCGCGAACAGGTTGCCGTCGAGATAGAGAAATTTCCAGGCGCCGACAGCGCGGCGAATGTTGTAGGGAAATGGCAGGTCGTGGTCGCGCACGCGGCGCTTTACCGGCGGCAATGATTTCAGATACGCGAACAGATCGCGCACATCCTCCAGCTTCATGCGCTGGTAGGACGTATACGGCAATGCAGGAAAATAATGCCGGCGGTCAGGCGAAGTGCCCTTCCACAGCGCAGTGACAAAGTCGGCATCGCTCCAGCGGCCAATGCCGTCTTCAGAGTCAGACGATATATTGGGGGCGTAGAACGTCCCGAACGGCGATTTCAGCGCGAGGCCGCCGCCGAGCTTGGTACGATCCTCCTCGCCGGGCACGGCATGACATGCCGGACAGCCGCCGGCGTCGAACATCTCCTTGCCGTTGTCGAGATTGGGCGAATAGGCTGCAAGCGCACTTGCCGGAACCGTTACCGGTGTCGTGATGATCCAGCCTGCGGCCATTGCGACTCCCATCAGAAATGCGGCCACAATCACAAATCTGCGCAATTTTGCGGTTCTCCGACCCAGGCCACGCGATCAATCATTCGGAATATCGCCCGCCATACCGGTGTTCTTCGACCGATAGCGCGATTTGCGAGTCTAATCAGGGAGAAGACCGACATGAAGACTATATTAATCCCGGTCGCAATCGGTGGTCTTGTAATTGTCTCAACGCTCGCCAACCTGTCGGCGGCCCGCGCTGAAACGATCGCGCTCAAGACCGAGTTGAAGGCATTCAACGAAGTCCCGCCGAACGACAGCAAGGCAACCGGTACGGTAACCGCAACCTACGATTCCGCGAGCAAAGAGCTGTCATGGACGGTCGTGTATTCCGGGCTGACCGGAGCCGCTACCGCCGCGCATTTCCACGGGCCTGCTGAGCCCGGCAAGAATGCCGGTATCATGATTCCGATCCCGAACGTCGGCGCCAACCCGGCCAAGGGGACGGCGACACTCACCGACGCACAGGCAGCCGACCTCTTGGCTGGCCGCTATTACGTCAACATACATACGGCCGCGCACCCGGGCGGCGAAATCCGCGGCCAGGTCATCAAATAACGGCGTCTCGCACCAATCCCGCCGGTCACGCAATGAGCGGCGATTGAAATGCAAAACGCCGTCGCGAGCGGATCGCGACGGCATTTGTAAGTTGGGAACTTCGATCGCGTCAGCGATTCTTGACGCGATAGTTTTCATGGCAAGCGTCGCAAGCCTTACCGACGTTTTGAAACGCAACTTTCAAAGTTTCAAGGTCCTTGGCTGCGCCACGATTGTCGGAAACTGTCTTCAAAAAGTTGGCAACCTTCGCGTCGAAATCGGCCTTGCTTTGCCAGATTTTCGGCGACGCGTCGTAGTCCGACTGCGTCGCAGGCATGACATTGGTGGCAAATGCCGCCGCCATTTTCTGAGCAGCGTCAGCGAATGTAGCAATTGCGGCATCTACTTTTGCCTGATCATAAGGATCCTGTCCGCGCTGCATCCTGTTTAGAATGACATAGAACTGCTTGCCGTTACCCGCCATGATATCCTTTCGTGCCTTCACCAAATCCTGCTGAGCGATTGCGGCAGTTATGCCGATGGCAAACGCAGTGACCGCGAGCACCGTACGAATTATCATGTGACGTTTCTCCCTCTGATCCGGGGCGTCAGCACCAATCGCCATTATACAATCCTGGCTGAGGCAGACTTGCGCCCAGTCAATCCAACACCGGCTTCGCGCCGATATTCCGCTCAAATTGCAACGTTTCGCACGTCGGAACGCTTCGTGCAGCATCGATCACGCGCTTGTGAAAATCACAGCGTGTGCAGCCGCCTGCCTTCGTGGATCGCCGCCCATACCCGCTCGGGCGTCGCCGGCATATCGATGTGGCGGATGCGGTAGGCACGCCACAGCGCATCGACAACGGCGTTCATAACCGCGGGCGCCGCACCGATCGTGCCGGCCTCGCCCGCGCCCTTGACGCCGATAACATTGGTGACACAGCGCACGTTGCGGGTCTCGAAATGAAATGCGGGCGTATCGTCCGCCCGCGGCAGCGCATAGTCCATCAGCGACGCCGTCAGCAACTGACCCGAGGACTTGTCGTAAACCGTGCGCTCCATCAGCGCCTGCCCGATGCCTTGCACCGCGCCGCCGACGACCTGGCCCTCGAGCAGCAACGGATTGACGGTGACGCCGAAGTCGTCGACCACGGTATAGCGGACGATCTCGGTCGCGCCGGTTTCGGGGTCGATCTCGACCTCGACGAGGTGCGTGCCGTTGGGATAGGTCGGCTGCGGCGTCCACGCGTCTTCGGTCTGGAGCATCTCGCCGCTTGCGGATTTGGCAAGATCGGCAAACGAAATGGAGCGGTCGGTGCCGGCAACGCGCACGCGGCCGTCCGCGATCTCAAGATCGCTGGCGCCGGTTTCAAGTGCGTCGGCTGCGATCTTCTTGAGATTGTCGGCAAGTTTCTTCGACGCCCTCGCGACTGAGGCGCCGCCGGCGGGAATCGAACTCGACCCGCCGGTGCCGAAGCCGGTCGGAATTGAATCGGTGTCGCCCTGGATGACCGTGACGCGCTCCGGCGGCAGATCGAGGTGTTCGGCGACAAGCTGCGCGTAGGCGGTCTGGTGACCCTGCCCGGTCGACTGCGAGCCGATCACAACCTTGACCGATCCGTCGCGTTCGAGATTGACGCGCGCGAGCTGCGGGCCGGCGCCGCCGCAGGCTTCGATGTAGGTCGCTATGCCGATGCCGCGCAGCTTCCTGGCCTTGCGCGCGTCGGCATGACGTTTGCGGAATCCGGCCCAGTCGCCGACTTCCTGCGCGCGCGCCAGATGCGCGGCGAATTCGCCGGAGTCGTAAACCTTTTCCGTCGGCGTCGCGTATGGCATCTGCTTGGGCTTGATGAAGTTCTTCTTGCGCAGCGCATCCGGCGGCACACCGAGATCGCGCGCGGCCGCGTCGACCAGCCGTTCGATCAGATACGACGCTTCCGGCCGGCCGGCGCCGCGATAGGCGTCGACCGGCAGCGTGTTGGTGAACGCCGCGCGCACCTGCGCATAGCAAGCGCCAAAATCATAGACGCCCGGCAGCATCAGCGATCCGCCATAGGGAATGTAGGGCGCGAACGCCGAGAGATAGGCCCCCATGTCGGCAATTGTCTCCACCCGCAACGCCAGGAACTTGTTGTTGGCGTCGAGTGCAAGCTCGGCGGTCGTGACGTTGTCGCGGCCCTGCGCGTCGCCGATAAAATGCTCGGTGCGGTCGGCAACCCATTTGACCGGGCGCTTCAGCCGCTTCGCCGCGACGGCTGCCAGCGGATACTCGCGAAATGGGAACAGTTTGGTGCCGAATCCGCCCCCGGTATCGGGCGTAATCACCCGCATCTTTTCCGGCGGGATATTGAGGATCACGTTGCAAAGAACGTCGCGGATGCGATGCGGCCCCTGACTGCCGAGCGTGAGCGTAAACCGGTCTTTGCTCGCGTCGTATTCGGCGACGACCGCGCGGGTATCGATGTAGTTTGTCACCAAGCGCTGATTGACAATCGTCAGCGATACGGTTTTGGCGGCTGCGGCGAAAGCCTTGTTGGTTTTTTCCTTGTCGCCAACCGATTTTTCGAACGCAAGATTGCCCGGCTTGTCGGGCCAAACCAGTTGTGCGCCGGGCTTTAGCGCATCGATCGCGTCGATCACCGCGCGCTGCGGCCGCCAATCGACGACAATGGCTTCGGCAGCATCCTTGGCCTGTTCCACCGTGTCGGCGACGATAAACGCGATGGCGTCGCCGACGTGCCGCACCTCCTTGCTTGCGAGAATTTCGTAGGGCGGCGGCGTAATCGTCACGCCCGGAATCGGGAACATCAGCGGCAACTTGCCAAGCGCGGCGGTATCTTGCGCGGTCAAAACCAGCCGCACGCCTGGCAAGGTGCGGGCCTTGTCGATGTCCGTGATGCGAAACTGCGCAAACGCGTGGGGCGAACGGAGCACGACGGCTTGCAACGTTCCGGCCGGCGTGTAATCGGATACGTAGCGTCCGGCGCCGCGCAACAGCGCGTCATCCTCTTTTCGCGTCAAAGCCTGGGAGACGCCGAACTTCAAATGGCTCATGTGGATATTCTCACCCTTTGTCTAGTCGCGGCCATTGGCCCATCGAACGACGATGTCGATACAGATGTGCGCCTGCTCGCCACAATCAATAGTCATGGCATCGGCAATCAAATCCCCGTCACAAACCGGGCCATGATGACAATCGTTGCAACCTGCATCGCCCCTTGCACCGCCACCGCGTAGAAGAACCGCCGCATGACACGCCCGATCTTTTCATGGTCCGGCGCGGGCTTTTGCAATTGAATGCATACCCATAAGTTTGTCGGCAGCAGATAACCGGTGCCTTGGAGTGTCATCAGCACAACCAGCGTCAATGCCGCGGCGACCCAGCCGTAGTCGGGCCATGGCAGATCGGTGTAGCCAAGGTCCTTGGCGAGGTACCAGCCCGTGGTGCCGGTGACGAGTGCGAGCGTCGGCAGCAGAAACAGCGTCTTCGGAACAAGCCGGGTGATGAATTCACGGCGTGCCGATGGCGATAGCCGTCGCAGAACCGGCCCAACGACAAAGCCCATGAACAGGTCGATTCCGGTCCACAGCACGCCACAAATAACGTGGACGAAATTCAGATACCAGCGTTCATGGCTCGCAATCGCCGCGATCATGACGACGATCGTGATGGCGACGTACCACAGGTAGCGCCAGCGGACGATTTGTGCGGGCGTATCAAGCCGGGCCTGCGCTTCGGCGGTGACAGTTGCCATGGGAAGTACCCTCAAGCGAAAGGACGCGCTATTCCGCAAGCTGCGTTGCACGGCCATCCGAAGCGGCCCGCCGCAAACCAGCGACCCAGCGCCCGACAATATAGAACACCGGTGTAAAGATCAGCCCGAACGCGGTGACGCCAATCATGCCGGAAAACACCGTTGTTCCCAACGTCTGGCGTAACTCCGCGCCGGCACCCACCGCCCACACCAGCGGGACGACGCCAAAGATAAAGGCAAGCGAGGTCATCAAAATCGGCCGGAAGCGCAAGCGCGCCGCTTCCACCGCCGCCTCGAAGTGATTTCGCCCCGCGGCTTCAAGTTGCGTTGCGAACTCGACGATCAAAATTGCATTTTTTGCGGCCAGCGCGATCAAAACGATGAACCCGACCTGCGTGAGCAGATTATTGTCCTGCCCGCGGATGATCACGCCCGCGATGGCGGATACGATGCACATCGGCACAATCATGATCACAGTAAGCGGCAGCGTAAGACTTTCGAACTGCGCTGCCAGCACCAGAAATACGAACACGACGCCAAGTGCAAAGGCAAAAGCCGCGGTATTGCCGGCGCGAATCTGCTGGAACGCCAATGATGTCCACTCGTAAGTAAAACCCTCGGGTAGAGTCTCCCGCGCAAGCCTCTCCATGATTCCAAGTGCTTGTCCCTGCGAATAACCAGGTGCCGCAGAACCGTCGAGCTCCGCCGCCGGATAAATATTGTAGCGTGGGACGCGATACGGACCGGAGATGTCACGCACCGTCGTGAACGATCCGAGCGGCACCGTTTCACCCGAGGAATTGCGCACCCGTAGATTCAAAACATCGCGCGCGTCGAGCCGATAATCGCTCGCGGCCTGGGCCTGAACCCGGAATGTCCGTCCAAACAGATTGAAATCATTCACGTAGAGAGATCCAATATTGACCTGCAATGCGTTAAATACGTCGGGCAAATTGATTCCGAGCAGCTGCGCTTTGGTACGGTCGATATCAAGATAAAGCTGCGGCGTTTGCGTCTCGAACAGCGAAAACACCTGCATCACGCCGGGTGTCTGCGCAGCCTTTCCCATCATCGCGTAAACCGCGCCTTGCAGCGCCTGCGCCCCGCGTCCACTGCGATCCTCGATCATCATGCGAAAGCCGCCGGCATTGCCGATGCCCTGCACCGGAGGTGGCTGAACTACGAAGATCATCGCTTCCTGGATGGCGTCAAGCCGCTGAAACAGTGCGCCCTGAATTCCCGTCGCCGACAGCCGCGGGTCCCTGGCGCGATTTTCGAATGAATCAAGAATAAGAAACATCGCACCCGAGTTGGGCGCCGTCGTGAAGCTCGCACCTGAAAACCCGACGATGTTGATCGCGTGCTTGACGCCAGGCGTCGCCAGCGCGATCTCGGCGGCGCGGCGCTGAACGGCATCGGTGCGGGCAAGCGATGCGCCGGGCGGAAGTTGCGACGCAACGATCAGGAAGCCGCGGTCTTGCTGTGGAATAAATCCGGATGGCGCCATGCTGAAAATGCCGTACCCGAGCGCGATGACACCGGCGTAAACGAACAGCATGATGCCGGCGATCCGCACCGTGCGCTGGGTCAGCCGACCGTAGCCGCTGCGCAGCCGTTCGAAGCCGGAATTGAAGAGCCGGAAAAAACCGTGAAGCGGCCGCTCCCACCAGCGGTCACGATGTTGCGGGTCGTGCGGCTTGAGCAGCAACGCGCACATCGCCGGCGAGAGCGTCAGCGACGTAATCAGCGAAATAATGGTTGCGCCGGCAATGGTCAGCGCAAACTGCCGGTAGAACTGTCCCGAAATACCGGTGATAAATGCCGACGGGATAAAGACCGCACACAAGACAAGCGAAATTGCCACCAACGCGCTCCCGACTTCATTCATGCTTTTAATCGCCGCCTCGCGCGGAAGCAGTCCCGCGGCGATGTTGCGCTCGACGTTTTCCACCACGACGATTGCGTCATCGACGACGATGCCGATCGCGAGCACGAGGCCAAACAGCGACAGATTGTTGAGCGTAAACCCGAACAGCGTCATCACGAAGAACGTGCCGATCAGCGATATCGGGATCGCAAGAATGGGGATTACCGCTGCGCGCCAGGTCTGCAAGAACAAAATAACGACCAGCACGACCAGAACGACGGCTTTCATAATTGTATCAATGACCGCGTTGACGGACTGGGCAATGAATTGCGTCGGGTCATAAATAGTGGCGTACTGAATTCCCGGCGGAAAGTTCTGGGCGATTCGCGCCACCGTGGCGCGCAGCGCCTCGCCGGTCGCCAGCGCATTCGATCCCGGCCGCTGAAATACCGCGATGGCCACGGAAGGATCGCGGTCGAGGTAGGAGTTCGTCGAATAATCCTGACCGGTCAGTTCGACGCGGGCCACGTCGCGAAGGCGGACGGTGGCGTTCGCCGTTTGCTTGACGACGATATTGCCGAACTCGGCTGGATCGGAAAGCCGCCCCAGCGTGCGGACCGCGACCTGAAAAGCAAGTTGATTGGGCGCCGGCGGCGCGTTGAGCACGCCGGACGCGACCTGGACGTTCTGGCCCTGCAGCGACTGGGTGACATCGAGGGCCGTAAGGTTGAGCGATTGCAGCCTGTCCGGCTCCAGCCAAATCTGCATCGCGTAGTCGCGCGCACCGAACACCGTGATCGAGCCGACGCCGTCGACGCGCGTGAGCACGTCCTTGATCTGGATATTGGCGTAGTTCGTGAGATACAGCGGATCGCGAGACCCGTCGGGCGAAAACAGATTGACCAGCATCAAGATATCCGGCGAGCTCTTGGCGACCGTTACGCCAATTTGCTGCACCGCCTGCGGCAATCGCGGCGTTGCCGTTGCAACGCGATTTTGCACCTGCACTTGCGCAATATCGAGATTGACGCCGATGTCGAACGTCACGGATATCGAAAAACGCCCGTCCGCCGTCGAATTCGAAGCCATATACAGCATGCCCTCGACGCCGTTGACCTGCTGCTCGATCGGCGCGACGACCGTGTCCGCCACCGTCTCGGAGCTGGCGCCGGGATAGGCGCCGGTGACGTTGATGATCGGCGGCGCGATCTCGGGGTATTGCGCGACCGGTAGCCGGAGAAAACTCACGCCGCCAAGAATGACGAAAACGATCGAGAGCACCGAAGCGAAGATCGGGCGGTCGATGAAGAAACGCGAGATCCGCATGGCCGCGCCCCGTTCAATCAGTCTGGCTTTGCAGGGCTGGAGCCGGCACTGGCCTGCGGGCCGCCCGCGGTTCCGGGTCCGGCGCCCTGCAGTTGCGGCGTCACCTTTTGACCGGGCCGGGCCCGCATGATGCCGTTGACGATCACGCGATCGTCCTGACCGAGGCCTTCTTTAATCACGCGCAACGGCCCAACCAGTTGCCCGAGCGTCACGTATTTTTGCTGCGCGGTGCCGTCGGCAGCGACCGTGATGACGAACTTGCGCACCTGGTCGGTACCGATGGCGATCTCGGGCACCAGCATCGCCTCATATGGCGACGACCCCGGCACGCGGACACGCGCGAACATCCCAGGCGTGAGCATGCCTTTGGGGTTTGCAAATACCGCGCGGCCGCGAATCGTGCCCGAGGCGCGGTCAATCACATTGTCGACGAAATCCATACGGCCCTGATGGATGAAATCCGCCTCGTCGATCAGCTTGAGCGACACGGCAACGCCGTCGCGGCTGGCGACATCGTTGCCAGCGGCGGCGCGCTCGTAGCGCAGGTAGGACGCTTCGTCGAACGTGAATTCGAACCGGATCGGATCGATCGAAACAATGGTGGCCAGAAGTGTCGTGTTGCCGGAAGTTCCGCCGGTCACGAGATTTCCTATCGAAACCCTGCGGTCGCCAATGCGACCGGAGACAGGCGCCCGCAACTCGGAAAAATTGAGATCAAGCGTTGCCTGCGCGACCGCCGCCTCCTGCGCGGCAACGGAAGCCTGGGCAACGCGCTTGGCTTGGGTACGCTGATCGTAGGTCTGCTGGGTAATCGTCTTGTCGCGAACAAGCTGCGAGGCGCGCTCAAGGTCGCCCTCGGCGAACGCAAGATTGGCACGCGCCTGCGCCAAATTGGCCTTGGCCTGTTCGAGCGCATTTTGAAACGGGCGTTGATCAATCGTGAACAGCATGTCGCCCTGCCGCACGATCTGGCCGTCGTCGAAATGAATGCGGTCGAGATACCCGGAAACGCGCGCCCGCACTTCGACGGAATCGACCGGAACGAACCGGCCGACATATTCGTCATGGTCGGTGACCGTTCGCTTGACCGGATTGGCGACCGTCACTACCGGCGGCGGAGAGGCGTTGCCTTGCGCTGGCTGCTCCTGGCCACAGGCAGCCAGCAGTGCCGCCGCGGCAAGGGCGGCAGCGCGTGTTCCATATGCCGACATCGAGCCTCCGTAGCCACTCCTACTCGCCATCGTGATACATAATTGCCGCGACGCAGCCTAGGCGGCTGGTCGCGCGATTGTGACC
>JBGPOB010000072.1:0-13374 GCA_041487815.1 Xanthobacteraceae bacterium
ATACCGACATCGACGCGGCAGAAATGGTGCTTACACTGGCGCCGGAGACCAACGGCGAGGTCGCAGTCAAGGCGTGGCAATCGCTCGGCAGCTTCACCGGGCGCGACCACACGCATCTCGCGATCCCGAAGAAGGACGAGAAAATCCGCTTCCGCGACGTGGTGGCGCAGCCGCGCAAGATCATCTCGTCGCCGATTTGGTCGGGACTCGAGTCGGAGAAAGTCTGTTACAACGCCAGTTATACCAACGTCCACGAATTGATCCCGTGGCGGACGCTCACCGGCCGCCAGCAGCTCTATCAGGATCACCTATGGATGCGGGCATTCGGCGAGGCGCTGTGCGTCTATCGCCCGCCGATCGATACGAAGTCGGTTAAGCCCGTCCTCGATCGCCGCCCGAACGGCAACAAGCCCGTCGTCCTCAACTTCATCACCCCGCATCAGAAGTGGGGAATCCACTCAACCTATACCGACAACCTGCTGATGCTCACGTTGTCGCGTGGCGGGCCAATCGTGTGGATCAGTGAAGTCGACGCCAAGAAGGCCGGCATCGTCGACAACGATTGGATCGAAGCGTTCAACACCAACGGCGCATTGGTCGCGCGCGCGGTCGTGTCCCAGCGCGTGAAGGAAGGCATGTGCATGATGTATCACGCGCAGGAAAAAATCGTGAACGTACCTGGGTCGGAGCAGACCGGCCAGCGCGGCGGCATCCATAACTCGGTGACCCGTACAGTGCTCAAACCGACACACATGATCGGCGGCTATGCGCAGCAGTCGTATGGTTTCAACTATTACGGAACCGTCGGAACCAACCGCGATGAATTCGTGATCATCCGAAAAATGGCGACGGTCGATTGGCTCGACAAGCCAACTTTGGATCAGCCGAGCGAAGCCACCACTATCCGACAAGAGGCTGCAGAATGAAAATTCGCGCTCAAATAGCGATGGTGCTCAATCTCGATAAGTGCATTGGGTGCCATACTTGTTCCGTCACCTGCAAGAACGTGTGGACCAACCGCGAAGGCATGGAATACGCGTGGTTCAATAACGTTGAGACCAAACCAGGCATTGGCTATCCCAAGGACTGGGAGAACCAAGACCGTTGGAACGGCGGCTGGCGGCGCAAGAGGAACGGTACAATCGAACCGAAGATTGGCGCGAAGTGGCGCGTGCTCGCAAAAATTTTCGCCAATCCCGACCTACCTGAGATCGACGATTACTACGAGCCGTTCACATTTGACTACGAGCATCTGCAACAGGCGCCCGAGCTCCAGGCCTCGCCGACCGCACGCCCGCGCTCGCTGATTACCGGCGAGCGAATGGAAAAGATCGAGTGGGGCCCCAACTGGGAGGAAATTCTGGGCGGCGAATTCTCCAAGCGCTCGCAAGACTACAACTTTGAAGGTGTGCAGAAGGACATCTACGGCCAGTTCGAGAATACCTTCATGATGTATCTGCCGCGGCTGTGCGAGCACTGCCTCAATCCGACCTGTGTCGCAGCCTGCCCCTCCGGCGCTATCTACAAGCGCGAGGAGGATGGCATTGTCCTAATCGACCAGGACAAGTGCCGAGGCTGGCGCATGTGCGTATCGGGCTGCCCCTACAAGAAGATTTATTACAATTGGGAGAGTGGAAAGTCAGAGAAGTGCATTTTCTGTTTTCCACGCATCGAAGCCGGGGAGCCAACCGTATGCTCGGAGACCTGCGTCGGCCGTATTCGTTATCTCGGTGTCGTGCTCTATGACGCCGACCGCATCGAGCAAGCAGCAAGTGCGCCGAACGAGCAGGACTTGTATGAGGCGCAACTCAATATTTTCCTCAACCCGAACGACCCCGCGGTGATCGCACAGGCGCGCGCCGACGGCGTGGCCGATAACTGGCTCGAAGCGGCATGTCGCTCGCCGATCTGGAAAATGGCGATGGAATGGAAGGTCGCCTTCCCGCTGCATCCGGAATATCGCACGCTGCCGATGGTGTGGTATGTGCCGCCGCTGTCGCCGATTCAATCGGCGGCAGAAGCCGGCAAGATCGGTATCGACGGCGAAATGCCAGATGTGCGCTCGCTCCGCATTCCTCTCAGATACCTCGCCAACCTGCTGACCGCCGGCAAGGAAGAACCGGTCGCCTTGGGGCTGGAACGCATGCTCGCGATGCGCGCCTATATGCGCGCCAAGACCATCGACGGCGTCATCGACGACAATATCGCTCGGCGTGTCGGCCTTACCAGCCAACATATTGAAGAGATGTACCAGATTATGGCAATCGCCAACTATGAAGACCGCTTCGTCATACCGACCGCGCATCGTGAAATTGACGAAGATGCCTACGACCTGCGCGGCTCCTGCGGCTTCTCGTTCGGCAATGGATGTTCCGGTGGAACATCGGAGCCGAACTTATTCGGCACATCCAAACGCGCCAAGACACCGATGGAGGTTGTGTGATGGCCAAGACCTTCAAGGCGTTGTCGGCGCTGCTGACCTATCCGACCGTGGAGCTGCAACAGGCCGCAGCCGAGCTGCGGCGTGCGATCAACCGCGAGGGACTGATCCGTTCCGCCGCGCGGCGCCCGCTTGATCTTTTGATTGAGGACATTGCAACCGGCGATGTTATGGATTTGCAGGAGCGTTATGTTTTGCTGTTCGATCGGACGCGCTCGCTCTCGCTGCACTTGTTCGAGCATGTCCACGGCGAAAGCCGCGACCGCGGTCAAGCGATGATCGATCTGAAATCGCAATACGAGAAGCACGGCCTGTTTATCGGCGCTTCCGAGCTTCCGGACTTTCTGCCGCTGTTCCTCGAGTATTTGTCGACGCTTCCTGTTGCCGAGGCGTGTGAAACGCTGGCGCAGCCGGCCCATATTCTGGCGGCCCTCGCCGAACGGCTGCGCAAACGCCATTCGCCTTATGAGGCGGCCTTCCGGGCGTTGGTGGCGCTCGCCGGCGCCAAGCCAAAGGACGATCAGGTCGCCAACCTTTTGAACGAGCCTGATCCCGAGCCGACCGATCTGGCCGCGCTTGACGCCGCCTGGGAAGACGAACCGGTCAACTTTGGGCCTGGCGCGGGCGATGGCTGCAAAGATGGTCTTATCGCCCGCATCCGTGCCGGCCGGCGCCAGGCAACGCATGTCAGCGCGACGCCCACTCAATCCTCCGTTTCAGGCGAGTGACAACATCATGCGCGAGAGCATCAATCATATCGTGTTTGGTTGGTACCCCTACCTCTGCCTGACCGTTTTCCTCCTTGGCAGCGTTATTCGGTTCGATCGCGAGCAATACACGTGGAAAACCGGGTCGAGCCAGCTCCTGCGTCGGCGCCAGCTGATGTGGGGCTCAAATCTGTTCCATATTGGTATCCTGCTCATTTTCATGGGCCACTTCGTCGGCCTGCTGACGCCGATCTGGGTCTTCGACGCGCTAGGAATCTCGCACACCGTCAAGCAATGGATGGCGATCGTTATCGGCGGCGTTGCCGGAGTCATGTGCTTTGTCGGGACTACAATGCTAGTCCACCGGCGAATGTTCGATTCCCGCATCCGCAGGACATCATCATTCGGCGATATCGCGATCCTGTTACTGCTCTATGCGCAGCTCATCCTTGGCCTTACCACCATTCCGATCTCGCTTGGTCATCTCGACGGCCACGAGATGGTGAAATTCATGACCTGGGCGCAGGGTATTCTGTCGTTACGACCTGACGTTTCTGTGCTGGTTGCGGACGCGCATCCGATATTTAAGCTGCATCTCGTACTCGGCATGACGATTTTCCTGGTATTTCCATTCACACGGCTTGTGCATGTTTGGAGTGCGCCGGTCTGGTATCTTGGCCGTCGGGGATACCAGGTGGTTCGTACCCGAAATCCGATGCCGCGATCGCGGTCTACGATTCGGCCTGCGCATGAACGCAATATCATCCCGGCACGGAGACCGGTTTGAGCAGGGGCAGCAAATGCGATGACCTGCGCAGCGCATCAAGCGATTCTTCCAAAGGGCGAACGCGTGCGGGTCAATGGCATCACGATTGGCCGCGATGTCATTGCGCGTGAAGTCCAGCATCATCCCGCGCGAACCCCCATCGACGCCTGGAAGGCGGCAGCGCAGGCGCTCGTCGTTCGCGAACTCCTGCTGCAGGAGGCGCGGCGACTGGACATTTTCGCCGAACCAACCGCAGATTCCGATGGGCGTCGCGAAGCGGCCGACGAAGCTGCCATTCGCGCGCTGATCACGCGCGAGGTGAAAACGCTGGAGCCGAACGAGGCAAGCTGCCGACACTACTACGAATACAATATTCGCCGTTTTCGTTCTCCCGATATCTATGAGGCCGCTCACATTCTGTTCGCCGCGGCCGAGCGCGACGCGCAAGCCTACGAGCAAGCGCGGACCGACGCGCAGGCAGTGCTTGCCCAATTGCAGCCGCGACCTGATCGTTTCGCCGAATTGGCTCAGCTCCATTCGGACTGTCCATCGGCCGCACAGGCAGGCAACCTTGGTCAGATTACGTCTGGCCAAACCACGCCGGAGTTCGAGCGCGCACTCGTTGCACTTGCGCCGGGATCCTTCACCCGCGAGCCGGTGGCGACGCGCTATGGCTTCCACATTATCCGCCTCGACCGGCGAATCGACGGCCGCGAGCTGCCATATGAACTCGTTGCCGAGCAAATTGCGCTATATCTGAAGGAAAATGTCCAGCGGCGCGCGACCACCCAGTACATCGCGCGGCTTGCGTCGCAATCCACCATCGAGGGTGCACAGATCGCGACACCAGAGGTGCTGCGAGTTTTCTAACGAGCTGAAGCAATGATTGTGGGCGACCTCATCGCGCGGTTCGAGGATGATGCGGTGGCAGCGGAAGCGCTGTTAGTGCTGGGTAACCCTGCGCTTATGGCCCGCGTTGCAAGCGCTGCGGCAGCACAGGAATTGACATTGAGAGAATTTGCAACCGCATCGGTTCAACGGTTTGCGGCTTTCGCATCCGACGAGGACTGGCTGACCATGGTTGGTCGAATTTCGCGCGCGGAAGACCCCGGTCAAGCTTTTCTGACGCTTGTGTTGTCGTTCGCTATTGGCAACAATTCTCCTGTGCCGGCAACATGACGCACGTCGCAAGGATTGATCAATCCCGTCTAAAATCGGAGTCCAATATTTGAGACGCATCCTGGTGTACGTCCGAGCATAACAGCGCAATGGCTCAGCGTTGTTCCGCTTCCACGCCACAAACGGAATTTGACCCACCGCCGCCTCGTGTCGCTCTTGCGCCATTCCAAACATCCAAACGAACGTTTGATGGCGTGTCGTTGCTCAATCAAGTATTGAGTTGAAATACATATTTGCGCACCATCTAGGACCGCAACAAGCGGATGTCGAAAGCCGCGACTGGCCGATGCAATCCCTTCAACGTGAGGGATCCGGCTGGTTCGGTCTCGGTGCAGTCATCGACCTGGCTTTTGACTTTTCCGTCGACTAAGATTTGGCCATCACGCGCTTCAGAGCATAGGCGCGCGGCCAGGTTTACGACCGTGCCGACTGCGCCGTAATCAAATCGGCCTTCGAATCCGATCCTGCCGAGCGTCGCATAGCCACGCGCAATGCCGACGCCGAAACCGAGATCGTGGCCGCTCGTGCGCCAGGCGGACGCGAGTCCGGCGACCGCGCTACGCATCTCCACAGCCATCTTGACCGCACGCAGCGCGTGGTCGTCGCATGGCAACGGATCGTTGAATAAAATCATCAAGCCATCGCCTGCAAACCGCTCCAATGTTCCTTCGTATTTATAGATCAATGTGCCAAGCGCATGATGATACTCGCGCAGGACTTTCATGACCTCCTCGGGTTCCGCCGTCTCCGAGAACGCAGTGAAGCCTCGCAGATCGCAAAACACGACAGTGATCTCCCGGCGGTGACTCTCCAGCACGCGATCATCGCCGGATGACAGAATAAGCTCTGCCACCTGCGGCGATAGAAACCGCCGCAGCCGGCCCATTCGCTCGATCTGCGTCAATTGATCTGATACACGCTGTTCGAGTGTCTTGTTCCAACTCGCGAGATCGACGGCCTGGGCAGCCACCTTGTCGTGCAATTCCTTCACGCGCAGCATCGATTTGACGCGGGCAACGAGCGACATTTGATCCACAGGCTTGGTCAAATATTCGTCGGCGCCGGCCTCGAGTCCCGCGACCACGTCCTTGGTGTCCGCCTTGGCAGTGACGAGAATGATCGGAATGAACGGCAGGCTGGGATCGCTCTTGAGGCGACGGGTTGCCTCGACGCCGTCGAGCTTCGGCATCATGACGTCGAGCAGAATGAGATCGGGGAGCGTCTTTCTTGTGGCCTCGATCGCTTCCTCGCCATCGGCGGCTTGAACAAGGTCATAGCCATGCACGCCCAGCCGAGTCACGAGAATATCTCGGTTTGTCTCGTTGTCGTCGACGATAAGAATGCGTGGAGGTGCGTGCATGCGGGCTTTATGGCAAGAATTCTTTGACCTTCGCGAGTAACTGTTTGGGGCTATAGGGTTTGGTGACATAGGCGTCACAGCCCGCGGCCCGCGCCTTGCCTTCATCGCCCGACAACGCATAGGACGTCACGACGATGATCGGGATCGACTTGGTCGCCGGATCGCTTTTGAGGCGGCGCGTCGCCTCGTAGCCGTCCATTACCGGCAGTTGAATGTCCATCAGGATCAAGTCGGGTCGCTGCTTGGCGACTTCGGCCAATGCTTCTTGGCCATCGCCGGCCTCCGCCATTTCGAATCCGACGCTGCCCAGGAGATCGCGCAGAATCTGGCGATTGTCCTCTTGGTCCTCGACCACCAGAATGCGCTTTGTCATGTGTGCTCCGCTTGCCGTTCGACGCGCGTCGGGAGAGTGAATGAGAATGTCGAGCCCTCGCCTACAGTGGACTCGACCCACAGCCGGCCACCGTGCATTTCAATGATCCGCTTGGCGATGGCAAGTCCTAGACCCGTGCCGCCTTTTTCCTTGGTGGTCGAGGAGTCGGCCTGTTGGAACTCTTCAAATATTTTGGCCTGATCGGCTTCCGCGATGCCTGGGCCGGTATCGCGCACGGCGATCGTGTAGGAGCCGTTTGCGGCGGAGGCGTGGATCTCGACCTCGCCTTTGTCCGTGAACTTGATGGCGTTACCAACGAGGTTGAGCAGCACCTGGGTCAGCCGCCGCTCGTCGCCGTGCGCGGGCGGCAAATTGGACGCGAGCTTAACCTTGAGCGCGAGATTCTTGTTGTTAGCGAGCGACTCGACCGCACCGAAAACGTTGTGGACCACATCCTTGATAGCATAGTCGCCAAGCGTCAGCACGAGCTGCCCAGCCTCGATCTTGGAAAGGTCGAGCACGTCGTTGATGAGCCCAAGCAGGTGCTTGCCATTGGCCTGCACCCGGTCGAGCGTCGTGCGCGCTTTCTCCGGAATGTCGCCGTAGATGCTATCAAGGATCAGCTCCGTATAGCCGAGGATCGCGTTGAGCGGCGTGCGCAGTTCGTGGCTCATGTTGGCAAGGAACTGCGACTTGTGCTGGCTAGCGAGTGCGAGCTGCTGGCTCTTTTCGCCGATTTCAGTGAACAGACGGGCATTCTGGATCGCCAGAACGGATTGCGCCGCGAAGGTCTGCAACAGATCGATGGTGCTCTTGGCAAATTTGCCCGGCGCTTTGCGGCGCACAACCAGTGCGCCGACAACCTCATCGGAATGCACAAGCGGAAGCAGCAAACGCGCACGGTATCCGGCGTTCATGATGATATCGTTGATTGGAGATTTCGGCACGTCGCCCAAATCGGGAATTTGCTCCGGTTGACGGTGCGCGACCGACGCGGCGACCGCATCGGAAAGGCCGGCTTGTTGCTCGCTGATCGCGGCAATCAACGCCTCGCTCATACCGTAGGTCGCTCGGAGCTTGAACTGCCGTTGCGCATCGTCGATCACGTAGATTGCGCCGGCTTCTGTGTCGGATAGTTGAGCGGCTTTGGCGACAATGGTCTCGAGCACGGTCTTGAGGTCGAGCGTTGAATTGACCGCCTGTGAAACATCTCCGAGGGCGCGCAGCTCCTCGACCGAACGCGCGAGTTCATCCGTGCGCGAGCGCAATTCGTTCAACAGCCGCGTGTTTTCGATGGCGATGACGGCCTGGCTGGCGAAGTTGCTGACAAGTTCGATCTGCTTGTCGGTGAATGGATGTACTTCCTTGCGGAAAATCGTAATGGCACCGACCAGCTCGCCTTCTTTCAGCATTGGTACCGAGAGCACTGTGCGAACGCCCGCGATGTCGCGCGCAGCATCCCGGAAATCCTCGGGGTTGTCGTATTCTTCGCGAAGATCTGCAAAATGCACGACCTGCTTCGTTTTTGCGACACGTCCCGTTGCGGTGCCGGGGCCAAGGCGGAGCGGCCCAGCCGTTAACACCTTGACAAAGTCGGGTGGCATACTGTCCCACGCCGCAGCGTAGAACGCATCGTCGTGATACTGGAACAACACGCCGAATTGCGCGTCGCAGATTTGCCTCGCATTGGCCAGCATCGCCTTGAACACCGGCTCCAGCTCGCCCGGCGATGAGCTGATAACCTGCAATACCTCCGACGTCGCCGTCTGCTGCTCCAGCGACTCGGTCAGTTCCTTGGTGCGCGCCTGCACCTCATCGAACAGCCGCACGTTTTCGATCGCGATTACCGCCTGGTCGGCGAAGGTCGTGACCAGTTCGATTTGCTTCTCGCTAAAGGGCTGAACCGCGTGGCGGCACAACGCGATGACACCGATGTGTTGGCCCTCCCGCAGCAGCGGAACGCCGAGCATGGTGCGGAAATCTCCACGACTGATCGACTCCGACCAGGAATATTCTGGATCGGCCACCGCATCGGGAATCTGGACTGTTCGGCCTTCAATAGCTGTCCGCCCGACCAACGTCCCCCGCCCAACCGTGATTGATTGACCCTCCATCCAGTCGCGGAATTCGGGTGTAAAGCCATGATTGGCCGCGAGCTGATAGATTTCACCGTCGCGCCGGAAGATCATGGCAAAGTTCGCTTCGCACAACTTGGCTGCCGACCCTACTAGCGTATCGAGTACCGCCTGCAAATCGAATGCCGAGCGACTTATTACCTTGAGCACGTCGGCGGTGGCGGTCTGCTGCTGCAGGGATTCCCGTAATTCGTTGAGCAACCGAACATTCTCGATGGCGATCACGGCTTGCTTCGCAAAGTTGCTGACCAACTCGATCTGCTTGTCGGTGAACGGCCGCACCTCTTGGCGGTAGATGCCAATCGCACCAACCACCTCGTTATCCTTGAGCATCGGAACTCCCATGAGAGTCCGCGCGCCCGCAAGTTCGATGGTCGCAAGACGCATTTTGTCGTCGTGCGCTGGAGTCGCCGCGATGTCGGCGATCTGATACGTCTCCTTCGTTCTGAGGATGCGGCCAAGGCCCAACCGTGGGTCGGGATGGACCACTGGTTCACGCCAAAGAAAGTCCTGGTATGCAGGCGGAGCGCCGTGAGTAGCCCCGATGCGGAAGCTATTTCCCTCGCGTAGCCAAAGATTGCCAAACCTAGCGCCGCAGATTCGCACGGCGTTTTCCAGCATTGTCTCGAATACTGGCTGAAGTTCGCCGGGCGAACTCGAAATGATGCTTAGCACCTCCGATGTCGCAGTTTGCTGCTCCAGCGACTCGGACAATTCCTTAGTGCGCGCCTGCACCTCTTCGAAGAGACGCACATTCTCGATCGCGATCACCGCCTGGTCGGCGAAAGTCGTGACCAAGTCGATCTCCCTTTGCACGAACGGCTCGACCCGGGTGCGGGCAAGCGCGATGACGCCGATCGGCTCGTTTTCACGCATCAGCGGCACGCCAATCATCGAGCGCACCTGCGCGATCTCGGCGTCCTGCTTTTTTTCATAAAGCGGGTCAACCATGGCATCGGCGATCTCAACGACCGCGCGCTGCATGGCCGCTCTCCCGACCACCGTTCCGGTACCGGGCGGGATCGGCGTGGTCCGCTCAATTTCCATATAGACCGGATTGATACAAAAGCCGGCGGCAAACTGATACACATCGCCTTCGAGCCGGTAGACGATCGCGGTATCGGCGCGACATAGACGGGCGGCGGTATCGACGACGCTTTGCAGAATCGGCTGCAGGTCGAATTTGGAATGGCTTATGACGTTGAGCACCTCGGACGTCGCCGTCTGCTGTTCCAGCGACTCCGACAATTCCTTGGTGCGCGCTTGCACCTCATCGAACAGTCGCACGTTTTCAATCGCGATCACCGCCTGGTCGGCGAAGGTGGTGACCAGCTCGATCTGCTTATCGGTAAATGGCCTTACTGCGGTACGAGTCAGTGCGATTGCGCCGATTGGATTCCCTTCCCGCAGGAGCGGCACACCGAGTACCGTGCGGAAACTGGCTTTTTTTTGGACCTCGATCATCGTATATTCAGGGTCCACGAGAACGTCTGGGATCTGAACGGCCTTGCCCGCCACTAAAGTTCGCCCGATGACGCTGCCTCGCCCCGGAACGTGCGGAACGCTTTTGAGATACGCGGTAAGTTCTGACGCGAAGCCGTAGGCTGTGGCATAATAGTAAGCTTCGCCTTTCTGGCGCGTAATAGCTGCCATATCGGCATCGCAAAGGCGCGCTGCAGATTCCGTCAGCGTGTCGAGCACCGTCTGCAGGTCGAACGTCGAGCGGCTGATGACCTTGAGCACATCGGCTGTCGCCGTCTGCCGCTGCAGGGATTCGCGCAACTCATTCAGCAGCCGCAAATTCTCGATGGCGATGACGGCCTGGTTGGCAAAGCTTGCGACCAGGTCGATCTGCTTGTCGGTAAACGGACGGACCTCCTGACGATAAATGCTGATGGCGCCGACCAGTTCGTTGTCCTTAAGCATCGGTACGCTGAGCACGGTCCGATAGCCGCCAAGCTCGGCGCCGGCGACCGAGAAGGGATTGCGTGCGACGTAGTCGGGCTGTTCCTTAATGTCGTCGATCTGGACGACTTGCCTGGTCGCGGCGACGCGGCCAATCGAACTCCCAGGCGGCGGCCGGAACCGTGGCTCGCGCATGCGAAACTCCGCAAACGCGGGCGGAGCGTTATGCATGGCGACATTGTGAAAGGTATCTCCATCGTACAGATACAGTGTGCCGAACTTGGCCATGCAAAGCCGCGTGGCGTTCTCCAGCATCGCCTTGAACACCGGTTCCAGATCGCCCGGCGAACCCGAGATGACGCGCAGGACTTCCGAGGTCGCCGTCTGCTGTTCCAATGCCTCGCTAAGCTCGTGCGTTCGCGTTTCGACCTTCTTCTCCAGATCCGCGTAGGATTCCTGCAACTTGCCTGCCATGTCATTGAACTGATCGGCGAGCGATTCCAATTCATCGCCAGTCTTGACCGCGATGCGCTGGGTGAGATCGCCGGTCCCGATGCGCGCCGCGCCAGCGCGCAGCGCCGCGATCGGCACCACCATCTTGCGCGCCAGCGCAAGGCCCGCCAGCAGCGCGAGGAACAGACCGGCCAACAGCAGCAAGCCCGAACGCTCGATCGAATTGCGCAGCGGTGCATAGGCTTCGGCGATCGGGAGTTCGACAAACACGGCCCATCCGAGCGGAGCGACCGCCGCGTATGCCGTCAGCACCTCGCGTCCTTGTATGTCGATGCCCTCCTGCACCGGCTCTGACGGCGTGCCGGCGAGACTTGCGCGCGCGGCCTGCACCTGCGGCAGCCGCGTCATGTCGGTGTTGCGCAGGACCAGGCTGATATCGGGATGCGCAACCAGCCGTCCTTGTTCACCGACGACATACGCATAGCCGCGCTCGCCGACCTTGATTTGCGAGACCACATCCCAGATCAGCTTGAGGTTGACCTCGGCGACGCTGACCCCCGCGTCGCGGCGCGTGCCGGCGAGCGCGAGCGTCATATAAGGTTCGGATTCGCGTCTGAAGTAGACCGGGCCGTAATAGACTTTTTTCGCCGCCGCCTCGCTGAATTTTGGATCCTTTGAAAAATCGGTCTGGCTGCCGACCACATCCATCGCCAGCCGCGAAACCCGCAACTGCTCCTTGCCGGTGGCATCGAGTTGCGAGAGTTCGGTGATTGCCGGAACCTGCCGCAGCAATCGCAGGCCGTCGAAGCGACGTTGTTCGAGCGTTCCGGCCGACCACGGCAGCTGTGTGGTCCAGCCGACCTGGCTCTCGATCTCCTTGATGAACTGGCCGATCTTGGCGGCGGCGGCTTCCGCCTGCTCGCGCTGGATGCGCACCAATGAGGCCTTGTGTTCCTGGTAGTTGAACCAGACCTCTGACGCGCCGTTGGTGATGAGTGCGACCAGCACAACCGCGAAGAATAGCCCGACATATTTGACGAACAGGCCGCCGCGCCGGCGCGGTGGCCCGGTCGAAGGCAACGCCTGCGTGCGCGACGATTTCACATCGTCCTTCACTCGATGACCTCATTGGCGCGCAGCAGGATCGATGTTGGCACCTCAATGCCGATCGATTTCGCTGCTTTGAGATTGATCACCAGATCAATTTTGGTTGGCTGCTCGATCGGTAATTCTCCAGCCTTGGCGCCTTTGAGAATTCGATCAACGTAGCCAGCCGCGCGGCGCCATTGGTCCGAATTACTGATTCCGTAGGACATCAGGCCACCAGCGTCGACGAACTCGCGCTCACCATACATCGCCGGCAACCGCAACGCGACCGCCAAGGCTGCCAATTCGGGCGGACCGCTCGCAAAACCTCCCGACAGACCTTGCAGCAAACCATCGGGCTGATACGCCGCGATCGACGCGAACGCGCCAGCCCAGGTCTCCGGTCCAACGGCTTCAAACGCCTGCAATTGGATATCGACGGTTTTGGCAACGGCTTTTACGACGTTCATTTTTGCGACGTTCAGACTGTTGTGGTCCAACAGGATGGCAACGCGGCGCGCGGATGGCATCAACTCCTTAAGCAGTTCAAGCCGCTTGCCCTCAAGGTCGTCGGCAAAGCTCGACAGGCCCGTCAGGTTGCCGCCCGGCCGGCCGAGATTTTCGATGCCGAACTGACCTGGCCCTGAAATCAATGTCGACACAATTGGAATCGTCTTCGTCGCCGCCATAACAGTCGTGATGGTTAGCGTCCCATCGACGACGATTGCCTTAACGTTCAACTTGACCAGTTCTTGCGCGAATGCTCGCAATCGCTCATCATTGAGGCCGGCATAACGCTGCTCGATCCGGATATTGCGGTCTTGCTCGTAGCCAAGCGCCTTCAAGCCACTGCGAAAGTCGTCGAAGTCGCTGCGAACGGGATTTGGCCGCTGCAAATATCCGATCACCGGTATCGCCTGCTGCGCGCGCGCGGAGAACGGCCCGATGCCAACGACTGCCGCGCAGCCGA
>JBGPOB010000073.1:0-13370 GCA_041487815.1 Xanthobacteraceae bacterium
ATCGTCTCAATCATGTTCGAGTACGCCAACAAGGCGAAGGAAATTACCGGTGGCGATGACGGCTTGCAGGGCATGAATGTCAAGCCGTTGTTCGGCACGTTCGAGTTCAACCTGTTCGGTCAGACCGCCTACCTCTACACGATGGCGGTGTTGTTCATCTGGTTCCTTATTTCGTGGCGGATCGTGCATTCGCCGTTCGGCCGGTCGCTCGACGGTATTCGCCAAAATCCGCGCCGCATGCGCGCCATCGGCACGCCGGTATGGTGGCGCCTGCTCGCCGTCTATACGTTGTCCGCTGCGATGGCGGGCTCCGCCGGCGCCCTGTCCGCGCACGCGACCCGGTTCGTCGGGCTGGAGGTACTGAGCCTGCTGACCTCCGGTATTGTCACGGTCGTGTTGATCCTCGGCGGTACGCGCCGCCTCTACGGCGCATTTGTCGGCGCCATCATTTACTTCGTTGTCCAGGACTGGACCGCCAAGATCAGTCCCTACTTCTGGGAGTTCGTGGTCGGCGGCATGCTGATGGCCACGGTTCTGTTTCTGGAAGGCGGCTTGATGGACTTTGGACGCGTCGGGCGTCGTTTGTTCGATCGATTAAAGCGGCGGCCGGACGCACCATGAGCGCGTCGCCGGTGCTGTCCATTCGCGGATTGAACAAGAGCTTCGGCGCGCTCATCGTCGCCCAGTCGATCAACGTCGACCTCGATCCCGGCGCGCGCGTGGGATTGATCGGACCCAACGGGGCGGGCAAGACAACCTTCGTCAATCTGCTGACGGGATTTCTGCATCCGGATTCCGGCTCGATCAAACTCGCGGGAACGTCAATCGAGACTTTGGCGCCGGAGCTGCGGGTTCATCGCGGTCTCGCACGCACGCACCAGATCAACACGCTGCTGCGCGAAGACACGGCACGCGACAACGTTGCGATTGCAATTGCCGAGCGCGAAAAATTCGCCTGGCGCATGCTGCGCTATACGCCGCAATGGCGGCAATGCTGCGACGAAGCGCAGGCGATGCTTCAGGAAATGGGTATCGGCGACGTTGGCGACCGGCTGGTGCGCGAATTGCCTTACGGGAAGCAGCGGCTTCTGGAAATCGCGATCGCGCTGGCGCTCAAGCCTCGCGTGCTGTTGCTCGACGAACCGGCCGCCGGCGTGCCGGCCGCCGAAGCCCATCATATTCACGACGTGCTCAGCCAGCTTCCGAAGGACATCGCGATTCTGATCATCGAGCACGACATGGACGTGATTTTCCGTTTTGCGCAAGAAATTATTGTCATGGTGCAGGGGCGCATTCTCACGCGCGGAGCGCCGGCGCAGATCGCGGCCAATGCCGAGGTTCGCGCCGTTTATCTTGGGCGGACCGTCGTATGAACGCAGGCCTCAAGGTCGACAATCTCGTCGCGGGCTACGGCGAAACCGTCGTGCTGGACGGCATATCGTTCGAGGTTGCGCCGGGCGGCACGCTCGCCGTGCTGGGGCGCAATGGCGTTGGCAAGACAACGCTGTTGACGACGCTCATGGGCATCACGACAAGACACAACGGCACGATTTGGCTCGGCGACGACCAGATCGAAAGCATTCCGATTCACAGGCGCGCGCAGCTCGGCCTTGGCTACGTGCCGCAGGAGCGCGAAATCTTCCCGTCGCTGACGGTCGATGAAAATTTGGCCGTGGCGGCATTGCCGGGCGGGTGGGGCGTCGATGCAGCCTACGAATTATTCCCGCGCCTCAAAGAGCGTCGGCGCAGCACCGGCAACCGTCTTTCCGGGGGCGAGCAGCAGATGCTGGCGATCGCCCGCGCCTTGGTCGGCGCGCCGAAAATGCTGTTGCTCGACGAGCCGCTCGAAGGTCTCGCTCCGGTCGTCATCGAGTCGCTGTTCGAAACCCTGGTGAAGGTCCGCGACGAAGCCGGCTTCAGCATGATCCTGGTCGAGCAAAAGGCCGAATTGGCGCTGTCCTTCGCCAAGGAAGTCGCAGTCATCGACCGCGGCAAGATCGTTCACCGCGGTCCAAGCCACGAACTCAAGGACGACGGCGCTTTGCTGGCGCGATTGCTGGGGGTCGGCGGCGACTAGAGCGAGATCCCGAATAGTTGCGTGACTTTCCCGCCACCAGCAACACGCATTAAGCGCATTCGGACTGCGGGCGGGATTCCACTTTTGCTGAATGCGCTTCCGGTCAGCCAGCCCAGCGTTTCTGCCATGCCGGCAAGACTTCGGGATTCTTGACCGACAGCGGCGCCTCGCCGGCGAGTACGCGCGTGACGTTGTCGATTGCGGTGCGCGGCATCGCCTGGATCGTGTCGATGGTATGACCGATGCAATGCCCGGTGAGAATAGCGTTGGGCATGTCGCGCAAAGGATCACCCAGCGGCAGGGGCTCGGTCTCGAACACGTCGAGCGCGATCGCGCGCAAATGACCGGCCATTGCCCGCCGGTGCAACGCCGCTTCATCGATAATGGCGCCGCGCGCGGTGTTGATCACAATCGCACCGTCCTTGAGCAGTGCGAGCCGCTCGTCATTCAGGAGCTTGCGGGTCTCGTTATTCAGGCTGGCGAGCACCAGCACGATGTCGCTCGTGCGCAGCAGTTCTTCGAGCTCGACGCGCCTGACGTTGTCGGGTAGCGGCGCGCGGATGCGCGGCGTATAGGTTTGCAGGCGCACCTCCCAACCGGCGAGGCGGGCGGTAACGGCCCGCGCGATTTGACCAAATCCGATGAGACCAATGGTTCTTCCCTTGGCCATGCGCGCGACCGGTTGCCGGCTCGGCAGGTTGCTGCGCAAGATGTGTTCGGATCCCCTGAGATCGTACAGACACGCCAGCATCAGCAGGATCGTCGCTTCCGCCATGCTTTCATGACTTTCCGGCACCAGCGTATTGCCGACGACAATGGCGAGGCTGGTTGCCGCGCCGAGGTCGATGCCGTCGATGCCGGTCACCGGCGAAATAGCGGCGCGCAGTCGCGGCGAATTTTCCATGATGGCGCGCGTGCAACGAAATTCCGGAAACGGCATTACGATATCGGCAGTGGTTAGGACATTGTCGCCAATCTTCGCAGCATCCGCGATTTCACGATAGCGTGTGACGCGATGACCGAGCTCGCGCAGGCCGCGCTCGACGGGAGCGATGACGAATTCCTTGTCGGAGGGCCAGACGACGACAATATCGGCGGCTATTGCCATTGGAGCGCTTCCTTTTCAGGAAAGAATTCTAAAAGGACGCGCGACCGTGCGCAATTACGCCGGCAATCGCTCCGTTGCGGCCGGCGCGAATGGCTGGTTTGGTTCAATATCCGCAGTGTCGACCAGCTCGTCCCATCGTTTGACCTCGGATGCAAACAACGCGCCGAAGTTGTGCAGTCGCGCATGTGCCTCCGCCAGCGCTTCCGCGCGGATATCGACCATCGCCACATTGGCGCCGGCCTGCGCCAGCGCGCAAACGATGCCAAATCCAACGCCCGATGCGGCGCCTGAGACGCAAGTCGTCTTGCGTCTCACATCTGTCATACATGCGCTTCATCTGCTCCGTCATCCCCACGCTTGTCGCGGGCACCGGCGTCTTATACCGCTATAAGCACATACCCAAGGCGTGCCAGGCACAGGTCCTGGCATGAAGAGGATGCGCGGGAGGCAATGCAATGAAAGTGGCTGAGCTCTTCGACGTCAAAGGTCACGTCGCCTTCATCACCGGGGCCGCAAGTGGGCTCGGTCTCGCCTATGCGGAAGTGATGGCCGAGAATGGCGCCACAGTGGTGCTCGCGGATATCAACGAGCCAGAGCTGAAGCGCCACACGGCGCGGCTTGCGGCCGCCGGCTGCACGGTTGAATTGGCACTGCTCGACGTTTCCGATAGCGATGCACTGAAAAGCGCGATCGACGGCGCCGCACAACGCCATGGTCGCCTCGATGTCCTGTTCGCCAATGCCGGCATCAGTGCCGGGCCGGGATTTCTCACCAACCCGCACGGCGCCATCGATACGTTCGACATTGGCGCATTCAAGAAGGCCATCGACATCAACATGACGGCGACGCTGCTGGCGATGCGGTTCGCCGTGCCGCACATGAAACAGCGCCGTTCCGGCAGCATCATCGCAACCGCGTCAATTGCCGGCATTCGAGCCGAACCGATCACCGGATACGGCTACATCGCGTCGAAGGCCGCGGTTATCAACATTGTGCGGCAGGCCTCCGTCGAACTCGCGCCGTTCAACATCAGAGTGAATGCGATCGCGCCGGGGCCGTTCTTCACCAACATCGGCGACGGACGGCTGCACCGCGAACCCGAAGTCGTGCGGCTGTTTTCCGATCTGGTACCGCTCGGGCGTGTGGCGCAGACCGACGAAATCAAGGGACTGGCGTTGCTGCTGGCCTCGCCGGCGGGGAGTTATATGACGGGTACCGTGATCCCGATCGACGGAGGCGCGACCGCGGTGCTGACGCGCGGGGCGTATTCGACCGCGGTTGCGCGTGACCGCGCAAACGTCTGACGTCTTGCCCGGACTTTGCGTCAGGTCGGTTGTTTGGCAACCGGTCCGATGACCCAAGCGCCCGCCGCCGGCACCGAGACCTTTACATCATCGCCGACGCGCAGATCGAGCAATGCGGGTGCCTCGACATTGATATGCTCACCGCCGGCTTGCACCGTGATCGAGGATCGCGACCCGCGAAAGATTGCGTTCACGACCGTGCCCGACCAAGTCATATGTGCCGCGCTCTCGGCGCCATTGGCAATCTGGATATTTTCCGGTCGCACCAGCACCACTACCGGCTCGTCGACGGCAAAGTGTTCGCTTGCGCGCGCTTCGCCCTGCCAGCCATTGCCGCGAACGGTGATCCTGAAGCGGCCGCCGGGCTCGGTAACGCAGGCGATGGCCTTGGCTTCGAGCAGGTTGGGCGAACCGAAAAATGCCGCCACGGCGCGGCTCACGGGGCGCCGGTAGATTTCCTCGGGCGATCCGATCTGCAGGATGCATCCGCTCTGCATCACGACGACCCGATCGGAAAGCGCCATCGCCTCTTCCTGATCGTGGGTAACGTAGAGGCTGGTGATGCCGAGACGCTTTTGCAGCGCGCGGAATTCGTCGCCCATCTGGGTGCGCAACCGCGCGTCCAGGTTGGACAGGGGTTCGTCGAGCAGCAGCACTTCGGGCTCAAACACCAGCGCGCGCGCGATGGCAACCCGCTGCTGCTGCCCGCCGGACAAAGCCGGCGCCGGCCGTTCCGCGAACTTCTCCATCTCGACGAGCCGCAACACCGCTTCGACGCGGTCCTGAATTTCAGCCCTGGGCCGCCGCCGGATGCGCAGCGGATAGGCGACATTGTCGAAGACCGTCATATGCGGCCAGATCGCATAGGATTGGAACACCATGCCGAGGTGACGATGATCGGGCGGGACAAAAAAGCCGGCGGCGGCGTCACTCACGACCCGGTCTCCGATGCTGATGCGGCCAGAGGTGTTTTGTTCGAGGCCCGCGACCATGCGCAGCGTCGTCGTCTTGCCGCAGCCCGACGGCCCCAGCAAGGTGACGAATTCCCCGCGCTCGACCTTCAGGTTGAGCTGATTGACGGCGATGAAGTCGCCAAAGGTGCGGCTGACGTTCTCGACCAGGACTGCTGGCATCGTCGTTCTCCGCGCGCGCCGGTAGTGTCTCGGTTTGAATTTTTCTGTTCTGGTTGAATGGACCGAATGGGATATATTAGGCCTGTTGGTAAAAGTCTGTCCCGATGGTCCTGGAATCTGCAATTACCTGCCCCAAATGCGGACATCAGGCCACGGAACTGATGCCCACGGACGCCTGCCAATTTTTCTACAACTGCAAGGGTTGCGGCGAGCGGCTCAAACCCAAGCAGGGTGACTGTTGCGTATTCTGCTCTTATGGCTCTGTGCCGTGCCCGTCCATTCAGAATAATGCCAGTTGCTGTTCCTAGGATCGGCCATGCCTAGAGGTCCTAAAGGCGAAAGACGACCAGCCGAAGTGATCGGTGCGGCGGTCATGGTTGGTAGGATTGCGACAGGCGAACAAACTGACCCACGACCCGCGCGCCACAGGCTTGGCCCGCGTTCTTCCGCTCAGCGACATTTTGAGTTTTATACGCCGCGAAGCCGCCGCCTCAAAGCGTGCTGATGCGCTCCTTGATCAGCTTGAGCTGCACCCAACGGAAGAAGATCACCAACAGCATCATCATCAATCCGATGACGCTGACCTGCTCCGCCTGCCCGTTGGACCAGAGCTTGAGCAAGACCACCGACAGCACCTCCGACCCGACCGAATAGAGCAGGATCGAGGCCGAAAGTTCACGGATGATGCCGAAAAATGTCAGCACCCAGCCAACCGCGAACGAGGGCCACGACAGCGCGATCAGAATTCGCCACAGCGTCTGCCACCAGCTCGCGCCGTGGACGCGCGAGCATTCCTCAAGGTCGAAGGAGAGCTGGTGATAGGCGTTCGACATCACGCGCACAGCGATCGGTGTGCCCAGGGCCATGTAGGCGAGGAGTAGCGCCCAGATCGTGCCATAGATCGGAATCGGGCCAGGCAGCATCGCGAAGGCCCAAAGGAATCCGACGCCCAGCACCATGCCGGGCATCATCCAGGGCAGCCAGGCGAGCGCATCGATCAGTTTGCGTCCGCGCCAGCGGGTGCGGACAGTGACATAGGCAACGATGCCGCCGAGAACCATGGTCGCGGTGGCGCCCATGAGGCCGAGCAGCATCGTATTGAATAGTGCCCGCCAGAACTCCTTGTTCTGCAGCACCGCGCTGTAGTGTTCGAGGGTGAGCATATCGAGCTGATAGAATCCAAAGAACTTGAAGAACGAGCCAACCGCGAGCTGGCCGATCGGCAACACGACGGTGATGACAAAAAACAGGATACAGAATGAAAAAGTAACCCAGCGCCAGGGACCGAGCCTGGTGACGTTGGGCGAATAGCCCTTGCCGGTGACGGTGGTGAAATTCCGGCCGCGCAAGATTTGCCATTGCCAAATGACGAGCGCGAACATCAGCAGCATGATCGCGAACGAGAGCGCCGTCGCGTACTGGTAGGCGGGCGTCGCGCGGTGGTTTATGGCGTTATAGATTTCCGTGGTGATTACGCTGATGCCGGCCGGCAGGCCGAAGAACAGCGCGGACTCGAAGGCCTCGATGCCGCGGATCAGGCTGAGCATGAACGATGATACGATCGCGGGCAACATGAGCATCAAGGTGACGCGCCGCAGCGTGGTCCAGCGCGATGCGCCGCACATCCGGCTCGACTCTTCGAGTGCCGGGTCCATCGCGCGAAATGAATCGACAATGAACAGAAACAGGAACGGCGTGGAATACTGCATCATGTGCCAGACGATGCCACCGTAGGAATAAACGTTGATCGGCGAGGTCGTCGATCCCGTCAGCCATTGCCAGGCCATGTTGATGACGCCGACTTGCTTGTTTCCAAGCATGCCCCAGGCCATGGCCGTCAGGATCGGCGGGATGAAGAAAGGCAACGTGATCAGCACTTCGAGCGTGGCGCGCGCCGGCGTGTCGGTGCGCGCGCAAATCCACGCCAGGGTTATGGCAAGCGAAATCGCCGGGATCGTCTTGGCGAGCGATAGGCCGATCGTGTTGATAAGAACGAGGAAATTCTCCTGTGTCAGGATCTGGACGTAACCGTCGAGATTGAACTCGCCGGCCATCCCGGGCGGGGTCGAGTGCAAGCTGCCGTAGAACAGCATCGACAGCGGATAGAGCGAGAGGAACGCCAGCACCGAGAGAAGCAGCGCGACGCCAATCTGGCGGCCGAGACCGATGCTCGCGATGTGTCCCAGCAGTCCGGCCTCACGGATCGCCGGTTTGCGCGCGGCACCGGATAACCCGCTCGCCGCTCCCGCACCGACATTGGTTACGATGGCCATGTGCGACTATAGCTCAACGACGACGTAATTTTCTTCAACCGAAACTTGGAATGTCTCTACCACACATGCCCCCTTGAGCAATTCACTGCCCGGTTTGCGCCGGCAATGCGTGCTGGCACATGATCCGGCGAAGGGGAGAGCCGTTTCGCCGACAAGATCATGCGCCAAAATAAAAAGTTGGCGCGCTAGCGCTTCGCGCGCGGCGGATGCGCCTTGACGGCATCCTCGTTGATGTCGGTGCCCCATCCCGGCCGCGTCGGCAGCACGAACTGGCCGTTCTCGATCACCGGCGGGTCGGTGAAAATCTCGTCGCGCCAGGGCGCTTCGTCGACATCGTATTCCATGATGCGGTAATTCGGGATGGCGGCGCAGAAATGCGCGCTGATGTAGCTCGAAAGATGACCGGCGAAATTATGCGGCGCGCAGTCGGTCTCGAAGGCGTCGGCAAGGGAAGCGATGCGCACGGATTCCCACATCCCATTCCATTGCACGTCGACGATGGCGACGTCGCAGGCGTAGTTCGCCAGATAAGGCTTGAACGCCTGCAGGCCGTGAATCGTCTCAAGCGAGGCGATCGGCGTCGATGTCGAGCGCCGCAAGAGCGCCAGCGCCTCCGGATCGTGGATATCGCACTCAAGCCAGGCCAGATTGAGGTCTTCGACCGCCTTGGCAATGCGGATGAAGCCCTCGGTACGCTGGCTGAAATTCAGATCCATGCGCAACGCCACGTCCGGCCCGGCGCCGTCGCGGAACGCGGACAGGATATCGTGAATGTTGCGGATCAGCTTGGCGTCGGGGTGACGACTCAAGAAATTCGGAAACATGCGAAAGCCCGGCATGAACGGCGGATCGTCTGGGCTCAGCGGGAAGGGATTGGTCTTCAGCGACTTGAAGCCGCTCGCCTTGACCTCGGCGCCGAGCTGCTTGATGTCGTCGAGCGTGCGCAAGGGCTTGAGGCCAAGCTCGCGCTCGAAAAAATCCCGGCGCCAGACGCGAAAGCTGCCGCAGTGCGACCAATAGAGATTGATGCGGTCGCGGAACGGTCCGCCGAATAGCGCATAGACCGGCACGCCCAGCGCCTTCGCCTTGACGTCGAGGCAGGCGTTCTCGATCGCGGCGATCGCTTCATGGTTGACGCCGCCGATCGACATGCGCGTGATCGCGCGCAGCGACACCACGATCTTGCCGACCTCGCGCGGGTCCATGCCGACGGCAATGTCGGCAAAGCGGCGGATCAAATCGGAAGTGGCATTGGCGGCGCCGAAATCCTCGTTGTATTCCGACCAGCCGACGATGCCTTCGTCGGTGGAAAGCTTCAGAAACGAAAAATCGCGCCAGCCGGCGTCTGCTTTCATGGTCTCGATTTTGCTGATGCGCATGGGGTCCTGCTCGTCCCTTAGAATTTGATGACGTTGTTTAGCGCCTCGCCGCGCTGATAGCGCTTGAGATTGTCCACCGCCACGCCGGCAATGCGCTCCGCGGTCACGCGGACCGCGCCACCGGCACAATGCGGCGAGATGATCAGATTGGGCGCGTCCCACAGCGGGTCATTGGCCGGCAGCGGCTCGGGCTCGGTCACGTCCAGCCCCGCGCCTGCGATGGTTCCGGATTTCAGGGCGTCGAGCAGCGCCGTTTGATCGATGATGCCGCCGCGCGCGACGTTGACGACGAACGCCGAGCGCTTGCAGGCCGCGAACGCGCGTGCGTCCAGCAGATGATGCGTCGCGGGGTCGAGCGGCAGCGCGATCATGATGGCGTCGGCGCGCGGCAGGATTTCGCCGAGCTTTCCGATCGGCATCGTTTCATCCGCGGCTTCGTGCGGCGCGCCGGTGCGGGACACGCCGATGATGTGGGCGCCGAGCGCCCGCATGATGCGGGCAATTTCCCGGCCGATGTGACCGAAACCAAGCACCGCCGCGGTCGACCCGTGCGGGATCACCATGCGCGGCACGGCGGAGCGGTCCCATGCGTGCCGCGGCTGATTATTGAGGAACGCCGGAAGCTGACGTTGCAGCGCAAGTAGCAGCGTCACCGCGTGCAAGCCGACGGCGGGAGCGAGCGCGTCGCCGACGTTGGTCACCTGCACGCCGGCGGGCACGCCGAGCTGCTTGGCATTGTCATAGCCCGCCGTCAGCACTTGCATCCATCGCAGCTTACCGGCGCGCGCGAGGACCGCCTGCGCGGCCTTGCCCACGTAAAGCATGTCGCCGATGAACAAGGCTTCCGCGTCGGAAATCTCGGCGGCCAATCCGTCGTCGCTGTCAACCACTTTGAGGCCGGAACCGATAATGCCCGTAAGCTTTGCTGCGATTTCGGCTTTGGCGAGGGTGGCGTAAAGAACGGCTTTCATGAACCCCCAATCGATCGTTTCGATCACCATAGTGGACGGGCTTGCCGCGAACCAGTGGATGAAGCGACAGCCCCTTCCGGCTGAAGTTGCAGCCCATCGACGCGCCGCCGGACACATCCGCGCGGAAGCAGCTTCTCGATCAGATCGGCTCGGACAAGATGCTCTTGTTCTCCACTGACTATCCGCATTGGTATTTCGAAGGGAACGATGCCATGCCAAAAAGCATCCCCGTTGAACTTGCCAGGAAAATCATGGTCGATAATCCTCTGCAGACATACCCGCGATTGACGCGGTAGGGGCGATTGGGAGACGGCGACGTCTTTTTACCGCGGATCAGTTTGGGAGAATCGCGCCGCCGTCCGTCAATACCTGCCGCAGACGCTCGAACGGTACGTCGATGGGTGAAGCATTGCCCTGCGCCGCCAGCGCGGCAACCGCGCCCGCGGCCTGACCCGTTGCCATTGCCTGCGGCATGATGCGCAGCGCGCCAAACGCAGTATGCGTTGCCGAAATGCCCCGCCCGGCGACGACGGCGTTGTCCAGTGAGACAGGGATGAGCGCGCGCAGCGGGATCGAATAGCGGTGATCGGGGCCGCCGACCCGCTCCAGACGCGTGCCGACGCCCTTGGCGTCATGAACGTCGATCGGAAACGCCGCGAGCGCAATGGCGTCGGAAAAAATACGTCCGCCGCGCAAGTCCTGTTCGGTCACGACAATGTGCCCGCGCACGCGCCGGGTCTCGCGAATTCCGAGTTGGGGCGCGAAACCGTTCAGCCGCGCCCGCTCGAACCCCGGCAGGTTGGCGGCAATGAAGCGCGCCGCCTTGAGCGATGCGCGACGGCCCTCAATTTCCGCCGCGGCAAGCGCGAACGCATCGGTGCCGTCGACCGCGATACGCGTCACGTTGAACCAGGCATCGCTGGTGCCGGGCACCGCGTAACAACTGATGGCGAGCCTGCCCAGCGCGCCCTCCGCGACGCCGCGTCGGGCGATGGCCATGCGCTCTTCAGGACCCATCCCGTTGTAAGGCCCGAGGTCCGCGGGCCCCATGCGAAAATACATCGTTGCCGGCTGCAGCGTTTCGCCGGCTTCGAGCGGCAGCATGTCGCAATCGGCGCGGCTGAGAACTTCAAGGTCGCCCGAAGAATCGACGACCGCCTTGGGGGTGACGTCGATCGCGCCGGATTTCGTCAGCAACGAGACGCTGGCAATGGTCCGCCCGCGCCGTTCGACGGCGGCAACCATGCTGTGGAACAGCACCGCGGCACCGGCTTCGAGGATCATCTCATCGAACACGACCTTCAGGACGTCGGGGTCGAATACGACGCGATCGATCGGCAAGCCGGTGGAAAGCACTCCGATGTCCGGACCGGCGGAGCCGCCGGCGGCAACCAGACGCTCGACGACCTCACGCGCGATACCGCCGATCAGCGGCGTGCCACCGGCCGTGTTCCAGCCCATGAACTGCACGACGGCCGATGCGGTCGCGGCGCCGCCAAAGAACCCATTGCGCTCGACGATCATGGTCTTTGCGCCCTGCCGCGCCGCTGCAACCGCCGCGCACACGCCGGCGACGCCGCCCCCGACCACAAGGACATCCACGGATATTCCGGTGCTTGCGGTCATCTTTTTTCCGGCGATGCAACTTCGGGGTTGAGCATCCTGATCGGCTTGCCGTCGAGATAAGCGGTCACGGTTTCCACCAGGTCGCCGTAGAATGCGCGATAGGATTCTTCCACGACATAGCCAAGGTGCGGCGTCAGCACGACGTTGTCGAACGCAAGGAGCGGGTGGTCGGCCGGGATCGGCTCCTGCCAAAAGACATCGAGCGCCGCGCCCGCAATGCGGCGCTCCCGTAAGGCGGCGACCAGCGCGGTCTCATCGACCAGCGGACCGCGCGCCGTATTGACGAGATACGCCGTCGCCTTCATCAGCGCCAATTCGGCCGCACCGACAATTCCCCGCGTGCGTTCGCCGAGCACCAGGTGCAGGCTGACGATGTCGCTCTGGCGAAATAGCGCGTCCTTCTCGACGCGTCTGACGCCGGCCGCTGCCGCCGACTCGGCCGTCAGGTTTTGGCTCCAGGCTATGACATTCATGTCGAGCGCCTGGGCGACGCGCGCGACCTGGCGGCCGATCTTACCTAGCCCGACAATACCGAGCGTGCGGCCGTAGAGTTGGATGCCAAGGCTGCCCTGCCAGAGGCCGGCGCGCGCGCGGCGGTCTTCCTGCGGGATCCGTCGCACCAGCGCGAGCATCAGGCCGATCGCCAGTTCCGGCGTTCCGCGATGGGCGCCGGGATGGTCGGTCGAGTGACAGACAAGCACGCCGTGATCGGTCGCCGCCGCGACATCGAGCGTGCGGTGACGCAGGCCGGTGATGGCGAGAAGCTTGAGGTTCGGCAATCGCTCGATCAGTACGCGTGGGGCCGCGGTGCGTTCGCGCAACATGCAAATGACGTCGTAGGGTGCGAGCACGCGCGCGGCCTCGTCGGGCACCGCGAGCGGATAATCGATGACGTCGATCTGGCAGCGGCGCGAGAGCTGCGACCAATCCGCCATCTTGAGCGCGACATGCTGGTAGTCGTCGAGGATTGCGATTTTCATCGGTCCTAGTCGTCAAAATGAGGTGATGCCAGCAAGCTTGCCGCTTCATGATCGCCGCCGATCAATGCGGGACCGCCGATAAGCACTGGCCCGGCAGCCGTTTCAATGGTCGCCTGCACGCTGACTACGGTTCCCGCCGCGGGAGCAATGGCGTCTTCGTACATGGCGCCGGCAAGCGGCTCCAGCGGCTGCGTCGCACGGCAGCCCTCGATCAGCCACGATTGAAAGCCGCGCAATCCATCGGCGTTAGGCAGCAATGCCGCCGCGTCGGCAAAACGCTCCGCGGCCGACGCGATTTCCTGCGTGGCTGCGGGATCGCGCGACAAGGTACGCAGCATGCGGATCCAGGTTCCTTTGTAGGCGACCGATGTGCGCACGGCGAAGCAGCGGCCGAGCGTCGCGGTGCCCTCGAGCCGCAGCAACGTGCAGCTGGCGTCGAGATCGGGCGCGATGGCGATATAGTTTTCTTCAGCGCCCAACCGGCGCGCTTCGCCATCGATGGATGCGCTCAGCGCGGCG